>JBEVKO010000205.1:0-8853 GCA_040509705.1 Beijerinckiaceae bacterium | reverse complement strand
CCGTCAATATCGACCAGCTCCTCGCGACGTTGCGCATGTGGCTGCACAGGTGACGCCGTCCATGTCCGCGCATGAGCCCGTCAACATTCTGTTGGTCGACGACCAGCCCGCGAAACTGCTCAGCTACGAGATCATCCTTTCGGAGCTCAATGAGAATCTGCTGAAAGCGTCCTCAGCGCATGAGGCGTTCCAGCACCTGCTCACGTCGGACGTGGCGCTGATCCTGATCGATGTCTGCATGCCAGACCTCGACGGATTTGATCTCGCTGCGATGATCCGGGAGCATCCGCGCTTCAAGGATACGTCCATCATTTTTGTGTCAGCCATCATGCTGGCCGAGCCGGATCGCCTGCGCGGATACAAGGCGGGCGCCGTGGACTACGTGTCGGTGCCGATTGCGCCTGAGCTGCTGCGCGCGAAAGTTCGCGTCTTCACTGAACTCTACAGGAAGACGAGACAGCTCGAAAAGCTGAACGCGGAGCTTGAGGCGAGGGTCAAGGAGCGTACGGAGAAGCTCGAAATTTCCAATGACCTGCTCAGAACCCTGAACGACGAGCTCGAGCACCGCATCGAGGAGCGGACGCGCGAGCGCGAAGCTGCGCTCCAGCAGCTCTTCCAGGCGCAGAAGCTCGACACGATCGGCCAGCTGACGGGCGGGGTCGCGCACGACTTCAACAACCTGCTGATGGCGGTGCTGGGCAGCATGTCGATGGTGCAAAGGAAGCTGCCTAAGGACGATCCGCTGCAGAAGCTGGTCGGCAACGCCGTCGAAGGGGCCGAGCGTGGCGCGGTGCTGACCAAGCGACTCCTTGCCTTTGCGCGGCGGCAGGAGCTGCGTCCCGAGCGCGTGAATGTCGCGCGTCTTCTGTCCGGGATGAAGGATCTTCTCGCCCGCGCTCTGGGTCCGGAGATCGAGACCGGCGTTTCGATGGGCGCCGACGCGTGGGTCCTTGCGGATGCGAACCAGTTGGAGCTTGCGATCCTCAACATCGCGGTCAATGCCCGCGATGCGATGCCGTCAGGCGGACAGTTTGACATTGCAGTCAGCGAGGAAGCCGTTGAGGCATCCGACTTCGCCGCCACGCTCAGGCCTGGCGGCTATGTCCGACTGAGGTTCAAGGATACAGGCTTCGGCATGGATTCCGCGACGCTCGGGCGTGCGTCAGAGCCATTCTTCACCACCAAGGGTCCCGGCCAGGGCACTGGACTTGGCCTTTCCACGGTGCATGGTCTCGCCGCGCAGCTTGGCGGCCGGCTCGAACTTGCGAGCCAACCCGGCGCCGGCACAACGGTGGATCTTCTTTTGCCTGTCGCGGAGGGCGATGCTGCAGGCGCGCTTGGAGTCGCTGAATCGAGCCCCGATGTCGTCGTCGAATCGCCGCGCTGCCGGATTCTCGTGGTCGATGACGATGCGATGGTGAGCCTCGGCACCGTATCGATGCTCGAAGAGCTCGGTCATGACGCTGTCGATGTCGAGTCCGGCGCGAAGGCTCTGCGAGCACTCGGCGCGGATGCGGCGTTCGACATCGTACTAACCGATTACGCGATGCCCGGCATGAGCGGGCTTGAATTGGCGCGCACGGTGTCGCGCAATTATCCGAGCATATCGATCATCTTCGCAACCGGCTATGCGGGCTGGTCCGAGGGCGCGAAACCGTCGCAATGGCCGGTTTTGTCCAAGCCATTCACGCTGCCGAAGCTTTCCGCTGCGATCGCGCAGGCGCGACAGACGATCGAACGCGTGGAGCGTCGCGATGATCTCAGATCGGCCCAGGGCGGCCGGGCGTGAGTGAGCGCCGCAGAACAGAGGGGGAATTTGTTGTGAGCGGAGTACAAGTGTGAAGGGCTCGATATCGCCCGGCCTAAGGGTTCTTGTGGTTGAGGACGAGTGCGCGATTGCAGCGTTTCTCGAAGCCATCCTCGCAGACATGGGATGCCTCGTTGTCGGCCCCGCCGCAACTCTGGAGCAGGCGCTTGAACTTGGCAGGAATCGCGCGATCGATGCTGCCTTCCTCGACATCAAGCTTGGCGGCGAACACTCCACTCTGGTCGGCGACGCGCTCGAAGAACGAAAGATTCCCTTTGTTCTTATGACGGGATATGACGGGCCGATCGATGGCTATCGTCCCGCCGTGGTGCTGAAGAAGCCGTTTGGCGCCCAAGGCCTCGAGGACGCGCTGGCGAGCTGCCTCAACGCCTGAAGGGACGCGACGGCGGCCCCGGATGTCGAGGTCGCGCGGCTCGCAAAGAACCCCATCGCCGCGCTTGTCAAATCCGAGTCTGGGGAGTGGAGGTGAGCCTTTCCATGCAAGGGCCGGACGCTGCGCGGCGGCCGCCGCGTCAGCATAATTTCCGAACCGGGAGGTTTCTCATGAAAGCCAAGTACTTGTGCGGTTTCGACCACAACGCGCCCATGCGCCCCGCTTCATCCCTATACGCGAGCGCTTCTGGGTTCGACTCCAGTCACGACCGGCGACCGCATCAGAGCGGCAGCCGGTCGCCCGGTATGATCGCAGTGACGAAGTTGTAGGCCTTATTGACCTTGTAGCGCGCGTCCTGCTTGACGAGCGTCATGAAATCCCGGTGGCCCTGCTTCAGGCGTCCGACGAGGCAGCCCGCGCTCGTGTTCTTGATGTCGGTGGCGGGTGCGTCATAGCCCGCGTGCTGGTTCACGCCGAAGATTCCCCGGTCGAGCCTGTCGCCGGTCCGCTTGAAATCCTTGTTGAAGTCACGATGCACGGTGACCGGCTTCACCTGCACCAGCGCTTCATGGCCCGTGGTCTTCTCAGCGAGGTGTTGTCCGACCGCCCACGATTTGAATTGTCGGAAGGCGATGCGCGCCGCGCCTTCTGAGCTCATCGGATTCAAGGTATAGAACTCTCCCGGCTCCGTTGTCGCTTCCCACGCCTTGAATTGCGGAACGCCATTGTCGTCGAGAGCAAACAGCACTCTCGCATCGTTGAACTGGTTCGGAATATCGGAGTTCAAGGCGCCGGACGCGTCCATGCCCTCGATATAGACGATGTTCCAGCAATCGGGATGTCGGCAGATGAAAGACCCGTCAGCGGCAAGATGCTTGATTACGGCGTCGATCCAGCTTCCTCTCGCACGCGCCGCCGGCAGTCCCGCTGCGGGGTCGACAAGTCGGGTTCGCAGCGCATGCGTTACTCCATCTGCCGGCTTCAAGCCGCAGCGCCTGCAAAATTCAGCCAGCGCCCATTGCGACACGGCGGCGAACGCGCCGTCGGCGGGCGGGTCGAGATAGCCATGCACCGACAACGCCTTTTGTACGGCGACCGCCAGCCGCGGGTTTCCACCGACTTCCGCGAACGAGAGAGAAGGGCCGCTATAGGTCATGATCTGGGTGCACGCCTCATCGTCCAAGCTTGAATAGGCATGCACTTCTTCGGGATGGCCTGAGCCCGATGTTGTGGCTGCGAGTGCGACAGCCGCAATGACGGCCGCTCCGGACTTCCGGAACTTCGACGGGCGAATCTTGTCGCTGATGTATTGGTTCAGCCAGGCGCGATATGCCTTGTTGGCGTCTCCGCCCTGCTGGGCGGCGAGTTGTTGCGCGCGCGCAGCGCCAACCTGGAGCGCGAGAATATCGAGGGAATAGGTGCGCGAGCCGGAGAGAAAGCCCGCCGCGCCCGCAAGCCCTTCGTGATGGGCGAGATACATGTGCCAGGCTTTCTGATCGTCGGGCAAGGTTGCGTTGATCAAACCTCGCGAAATCAGACCCTTCAAGTTGATGTCCGCATATTCCGCGGCCGCCATGATCGAGAGGGTGGGATCGAGCCTGAGTTCGAGCAGGGCGGGCTCGCGTCCCGGCGTCACTTTGCCCGCCGCGTCGACGATGCCGTCGGCCTCGGCGCGCAACCGCAGCGCCGTTCCGGCGAGGCGCGCGTGGCCGATCCATGTCGACGCCAGAAACTGGGTGAGGCCCGCCGCGCCGCTGCCGGGGTTTGTAGCGGCGGGATTCCAACAACCTTTCTCCGGACCATCGGAGATGCGGCTCGCCTCTGCATCGATCAGCGCGCACAAGGCGGCCGCATCGATGCGGGACTTTCGCGCGGCTTCGAGGAGGGCGGCGCGGTATTTTTCATTAGGTCCGAGCACAAGAGCGTCGTCCAGAACCGCCGCCGGTGGTGGTGGCGCCGGTGCTGGGGTCGCCGCCTTGATCCAGCCCGCGTCAGGTTCGCCCTTGTCGGTCTGGACCACAACCTTCGCCCAGTCCGCAAGCTTGATCGTCGTCGAGACGATACGTCCCTTGACGGCGCGGCCATCGGCGCCGAGGGGCTCGCTGAACAGCGTCAGGTCGATGAAAACGGATGGATCTATCCGCACGAGGTCCGCGCGCAGCATCCATCCGGTCGCGCCATTTCCTTCAGGATCCGTGCGCTTGACCCGCGCCCATTGGGCGAGTTCCAGCTCGATGGCGACCGTCGCGTTCGAATCCACCGATCCCTTCGGGGCCAGCGCCGCGTCTGGTTCCGAAAACAACTTTGCCGGAGGCGCGGCGACGCGAAAAATGTCCATCCTTCATCCCCCACGAACCGGCAATATCGCCTGAAATCTGATCGAATGCGCAGGCGCCTTCAAGCGGCGCGGTAGGCGGGAAGGGGCGGCGACCCCTTTCCAGGCTGGCGGCGAAGGTCTTGGTGGTGGCGATGGCCGCCGCATTGAGCTATGGGAGCGTCCATGACCGAGACCGATCGCCAGAAGCTCGTTCCGCCGGGAGGGGAGGCGAAGGTGCTCCTCCATTCCTGCTGCGCCCCATGCTCGGGAGAGGTCATGGAGGCGATGCTCGCGTCGGGCGCGGACTACACGATCTTCTTTTATAACCCGAACATTCATCCCGAGCGCGAGTATCTGCTCCGCAAGGATGAGAATGTCCGCTTTGCCGAGAAGCATCGCGTCGCGTTCATCGACGCCGACTATGACAAGGACAACTGGTTCGCTCGCGCGAAGGGCATGGAGTGGGAGCCTGAACGCGGCGTCCGCTGCACGATGTGCTTCGACATGAGGTTCGAGCGCACGGCGCTTTACGCTCATGAGCACGGCTTTCCGGTGATGACGAGCTCACTCGGCATTTCTCGTTGGAAGAACATGGCGCAAATCAACGATTGCGGGCGCCGCGCTGCCGGTCGATATGATGGCCTGACGTACTGGGACTTCAATTGGCGAAAGGGCGGAGGCTCCGCCCGCATGATCGAGATCAGCAAGCGCGAGAAATTCTATCAGCAGGAATACTGCGGGTGCGTTTATTCGCTCCGCGACACCAATCTCCATCGGCGGAGCGCCGGGCGGGAGCCGATCGCCATCGGGACTAGATATTACGGGACGGAGGAGCAGGAATAGAGACCTTGGGGCCGGCTGGCGCATTAACCAATGGTCGTGTGTTTGTGCAGTGCGTCTTGACACTTGCGCGATCTGTCAGCTTGTGTCCCATTGGTTGCAGAAGCGGTTGATCTGATGGGTCGTCCGCGGCATGCACGTATACGAAACGTCAACGATTCTTGGGTGGGATCGGACGACGGAGGCGGGTTGAATGAGGCATGTGGACAGATATTGCGCCCGGCCGGCGGCAGAGGGACGCACCACTTGCATCTTTGTCGCCCTTGCGCTTTGCGCGCTGATTTTTCTTGGAATTGGATACGGTCTGCGGGTCAGTCCATCAGGCGTGGGACAGCCGGATCATTCGATCACCGGCGCAATTTCTCAGCAGCAGGGCGCTTCGCGATAGCCCTTCGCTAGGCCAGGAATCTCACGCCGGCATCGTCACCTTTGCGCCAGATCACTTCGCCGCGCCGGACAATTGATCCGTTCGCGCCCATGAAGTGAAGCACTGCCCCCGTCAGCGGCGGATCGACGAACGTGATGCGCGCGCCGTTGACGGAAATGTCGGCGACGATAATGCGCGCGGTCTCGCCGCCATCTTCGCTTGTTACGACAGCGGGCGATTTCACCGTCTGACGCCGCGATGTGCGTTGCAGAGTGGTTTTGGGTGTCTTCGCCTCGCCGTGTGAATCCATTTTCATTTCCGGATCACCAACGGTAACGCGAATAGAACATCAATCGAACTGCGGAACAAGGCGGCAACCTCCGCTATGCTAAATGCTGCGGACTAACCAAAAGGAAGCGGTCAGGCCCGTCACTACATTCAACCAGAGTTTGTAGCTCGAATATCCAGCGCGCAAACGCCAATCCGTCAATCGCGTCCGCCATGCTCACGCGCGAGCCCGCCGATCACCGGAGTCCGAGCCTATGCTCCGAAGCGGGCCGAGACCGAGGAACAATTGAGCAACGTGGGAGGTTGCCCGTGCGCCGCGAAGGCGCCACAAGGCCCGGCCATTGGCCCGGCCGCCGGCGGCGCAGTCTAGCAGTGCGACGTGGCGGCCCGTTCCACCTTCCGGAGCCCACATGCGAGCCCTGGCGCGGGCGTCCGCTTCACTTCTTTTCTTTGCAGCGCGGTCGCACACGCGGGCGGCGGCCCTGTTGCTTGCGTTCGGACTTCTCGCCTTCTCGCCGGGCCTGCTCACAATGCAGCCCATGGACCGGGATGAGCCGCGTTTTGCGCAGGCGACCAAGCAGATGTTGGAGACTGGCGACTATGTAGACATTCGGTTTCAGAACGAGGCGAGGCACAAGAAGCCGGTCGGCATCTACTGGATCCAGGCCGTGAGCGTCAGCATAGGGGAGGCGCGCGGCGTCAGCGAGGCCCGGCGGCAAATCTGGCTCTATCGTCTCCCATCCCTGCTCGGGGCGCTGGCGTCAGTGCTGCTCGCTTATTGGGCTTCGCTCGCATTGCTTCCCCGCCGCGACGCGGTCGCCGCCGCCCTGATCTTCGGCGCGACCATCCTGATAGGCGTCGAAGCGCGCATCGCCAAGACCGACGCCGTCATGTGTGCGACCGCGGTCGTGGCCTTCGGCATCCTCGCTCGACTTTGGGTGCTGCGGAGAACCGCCTCCATCACTACGGGCGAGATGTTCGCCTTGTGGGCTGCGATAGGCCTCTCCGTTCTCCTGAAGGGTCCGGTCATCGGCGGCGTGTTCGCGATTGCAGCGACCATCCTTTCCATCCGTGAGCGCTCGGTCCAATGGCTGCGGCCGATCGCCGACTGGCGCGGCGCGATTCTGGCGCTCCTCATCGTCCTGCCGTGGTTCGCCACGATCACGCTCAAGACCGGAGGGGCCTTCTTCGCCGAGGCAGTGCGCAATGACATGCTGGGCAAGGTGGCGGGCGGGCAGGAAATGCACGGCGCGCCCCCCGGCCTTTATTTTCTCATCTTCCCTCTGACCTTCTGGCCGGCCTCCGCGCTGCTGTGCCTGGCCGTACCTTATGCGTGGCGGAACCGGACCGACGACGTGGTGTCGGCCTGCCTCGCCTGGGCGGCGCCCGCCTGGATCATGTTCGAGTTGATCCCGACCAAGCTCCCGCACTACGTCCTGCCCCTGTTTCCGGCCTTGGCCATTCTCACTGCCAAGGCGGCGGCGGAGGGTGGCGTTTTCGTGCGTCGCGGCTGGCGGGCCGTCGCCCTTGCCCTGACGCCGGTCATCCCCATCGGCTTCGCCGCGCTTGCGGTCTTCGCAACCGCCACCCTCGAGCCGGGCGGCGTTCAGCGGTTCCTGCCTTTGGTCTGGGCGGCTCCTCTGTTCGTGCTCGCGATCCTGTTCGCCTTTGCGATCGTCCAAATTGTGCGCGCCAACCGGGCGGCTCTCGCCGCGCCCATCATCGCGGCAGCGACGCTTGCGCTGTCTTGGTCGGTGTATCAGTTCGCCTGGCCGGCCCTGCGGTCCATCCAGCTGAGCCCGCTCCTCGCCGCGGCGACCAAGGCGTCGGGTTGCGCCGATCCTCTTGTCGCCACCGTGGGCGGCTACAACGAGCCGAGCCTCGTCTTCCTGACGAGGACCGACCTTGCGATGCTGGACGCCGGCGCCGACGCCGCGGACTTCATGGCGGGCGACGGATGTCGCATCGCGCTCGTCGACGTGCGCGCTGAACCGGCATTCGTGGAACAGGCGAAGCGCCGCGGCCTGACGCCGCGACTGCTCACCCGCATCGAAGGGGTCAACATCAACCGCG
The DNA here is from genome assembly GCA_040509705.1 of Beijerinckiaceae bacterium. Lineage (GTDB taxonomy): Bacteria > Pseudomonadota > Alphaproteobacteria > Rhizobiales > Beijerinckiaceae > Terrirubrum. Next base: position 767 of record JBEVKO010000205.1, on the reverse strand, counting down.
CGTTCGAGCGCAACAGCCTTACTCTGCGCCGCATGGACATCGGCGTTTATCTGCGCGACACGTCGCGGCCCTGACGTCAGGCGAGTCACCGTGGGTCAAGATCTCCGTCTCAGCATAGTCGTTCCGGTGAAGAACGAAGAGGGAAACATCGGTCCACTCGTGTCGGAGATCGCCGTGGCTTGCGCGCCGCTGGGACCCTTCGAGATTATTGTCGTCGATGACGGCTCACGCGACGGCACGCCGGAAAAGCTGGGGGAGCTTGTCGCTGCGCATCCATGGTTCCGGCGCTTGACGCACGCAGAGTCGTGCGGCCAGAGCGCCGCGGTGAGGACCGGCGTGCGCACGGCGCGCGCCGACATTGTGGCGACGCTTGACGGCGACGGCCAGAATGATCCGCGCTTCATCCCGGCCATGTTCAAGTCGCTCGAAGACGGCGGCCCGGCGGTCGGACTCGTGCAGGGCCAGAGGCTTGGTCGCAAGGACACCGGCTTCAAGAAGTTTCAGTCGCGCGTCGCGAATTATGTGCGCTCCGGCGTGCTGCGCGACGATACGCGCGACACCGGCTGCGGACTGAAGCTGATTCGACGCGACGTTTATCTGGCGCTTCCCTATTTCGACGCTCTGCACAGATTCATGCCGGCGCTGGTCAAGCGCGAAGGCTATGCGATTGCACTCGTCGATGTGGTCGACCGGCCGCGCCGCTCCGGTGTGTCCAACTATGGATTCTTCGATCGGCTCTGGGTCGGCATTCTCGACCTTGCCGGCGT
>JBEVKO010000204.1:0-3784 GCA_040509705.1 Beijerinckiaceae bacterium | reverse complement strand
CGCTCTGGACCTTCGAGCCGTTGACGCCCAAGGCGAATCGCATTTCGCCGCAGGCGGGCGCCAAGCGCATCTTCGGCCGCGAGGCCTTCATCCAGTTCGCCAAGGGGCTGTTCAAGATTACCCTCGTCGGGGTGGTCGTCTGGACGGTGATCGACGGAGAGCATGATCGCGCCGAAGCTCTGGCGCGCATGGACGTCGCATCGCTGCTGCCGGCGGCCCAGACGCTGATCCTCAAGGTCCTCGGCAGCGTGATCGCAGTGTTCGCCGTCTTCGCCGCCGCCGACTTTCTGTTCCAGCGATTCGCCTGGCTGAAACGGCAGCGCATGACCAAGCCGGAGCTCAAGCAGGAGTTCAAGGAGCAGGAAGGCTCGCCGGAGATCAAGTCGAAGCGCAAACAGGTTGCGCAGGCTCGCCTGAAGCGGCGCATGATGCAGGCCGTGCCGCAGGCGACCGTCGTTGTCATGAACCCGACCCATTTCGCTGTCGCGCTCGACTATCGTCGCGGCATGCAGGCTCCGGTCTGCGTGGCCAAGGGGGTCGATTCGCTGGCGCTGAAGATTCGCGAGGTGGCGCGAGAGCACGATGTGCCGGTGGTCGAGAATCCGCCGCTCGCCCGCGCGCTGCATGCTTCGGTGGACATCGACGAGGAAATTCCCGTCGAACACTACAAGGCCGTGGCGGAGGTGATTGGCTACGTCATGCGCCTGAGACGTCGCGCAGCCTGAAATACGCCGTTGAAGTCGCTTTTTCGCTGGATCGATCGCCGCCCTTTGTCGCCAATGCCACGGCGAAACGCTATCGGTGGACAATGCGCGCAGGGCGGATTCGGGAGCTCATGAGCAAGACGCCAGTCACAAGCGCCATCGATCGTTCGGACAATCGAGGTTCGATGGCGCTTCTGCTCGTCATCGCGGGCGCCATTGTGGGCGTCGGCGCCGCCGCCGCTTTGCTCGCCGCAGACCAGGTCAGGCTTCTCGTCGGCGGCCTGTTGGCCTTGCTCGCCTTCATCGGCGTCTTTGCGCTGTTCGGGTTCGCCATCGGCGCCTTCACCACGTCCCGCCGCGGCGTGCGGTCAGACCTCACCAAGACGATCGTCGACAGTTCGCGCGAGGCGATCGTGGTGACCGAAGGCGATGGGCGCATCGCCTACGCCAACGAAGCGTACGTCGAGTTGAGCGGCGCCACCTCGCCGCAGCTGATCAAGCCGGCGGAGCGTCTGTTCAGCGGCGCGGCCGACGTGTCCGAGGCCATCTACAGGCTCGCGCAAGCCGCCCGCGAGGGGAGGAGGGCGTCGGAGGAATTGCGCGTCTCGGGGCTTGCCGCCGGCCCCGCCGAGGCGATCTGGTATAGAATCCGCGTCAGGCCGGTCGAACGGCCAAGCGGTCGAAGCGCAACCCTGTGGGCGATCTCGGATGTGACGCGCGACCGCGAGCGTCACGAGAACGTCTTCCAGGAGCTGCAGCAGGCGATCGACTATCTGGATCACGCGCCGGTCGGCTTTCTGTCGATCGAGGCGGATGGCGCCGTCGCCCATATCAATGCAACGCTCGCTGGCTGGCTCGACCATGACCTTGCGAGCTTTGCACCCGGCTCGCTCAAGATCTCCGACATCGTGGCTGGCGATGGGACGGCGCTGCTGTCAGGCGTTCGGGGAACGCCGGGCGAAGTGCGCACCGATTCGTTCGAAGTTGATCTGAAGCGCAGAGGCGGCCGCACTCTCCCGGCGCAGGTCCTTCATGCGGTGGCTTTCGGAAGCGACGGCTCGCCTGGCCCGTCGCGCACGGTGGTGCTGAGGCGCGGAGGCGACGCAACTGGAACTGGCGCCGGCGGCGACGAGCTCCGGTTTGCACGCTTCTTTCATGCGACGCCGATGGCGATCGCGACGGTCACGGAAGGCGGCGAGGTCGTCCGCCACAACGCCGCTTTCGCCCGCCTGATGGGTGGGGCCTCTGCAGACGCCGAGGGGCGACGCTCAATTCTGTCGGCGGTAAGCGACCGCGACCGCGACAGGCTGCGCGGCGCTATTGCCGCCGCCGCCGCTGGGCGCGTCGACGTCGCTCCCGTGGACGCAACGCTCCAAGGCGATCGGAACGCCCGCCTCTTCCTGTCCGTCATGGACGAGGCGACCGACGAAGGCGAAGCAGCAGTCATCTATGCGCTCGAAACTACGGAGCAGCGGGCGCTCGAGGCGCAGTTCGCGCAGGCTCAAAAAATGCAGGCGGTTGGTCAGCTCGCCGGCGGCATCGCGCACGACTTCAACAACATGCTGCAGGCCATCATCGGCTATTCAGACCTGCTGCTGGCCAATCACCGGCCGACGGACCCGTCCTTCCCGGACATCATGCAGATCAAGCAGAATGCGACGCGCGCAGCGGGCCTTGTTCGACAGTTGCTGGCCTTCTCGCGTCGCCAGACCCTGCGTCCGCGCATCCTTGCGCTTGGCGAGACGCTGGCAGATTTCTCAAATCTGTGCCGCCGCCTGATCGGCGAGCGCATCGAGTTCGATCTGCGCCACGGGCGCGACCTCTGGCCGGTCAAGGCGGACGTCAACCAGTTCGAACAGGTGATCATGAATCTCGTCGTCAACGCGCGAGATGCGATGCCCAACGGCGGGAAATTGTCGATCCGGACCTCGAATGCTCACGCGGCGGAGATCGATGCTGTCCGCAACAAGGGCATGCCGCAGGCCGATCATGTACTCATCGAGGTCGAGGACACCGGCTCCGGCATCCCGCCGGACATCATCGAGAAGATCTTCGATCCCTTCTTCACGACGAAGGACGTCGGCAAGGGAACGGGACTCGGACTCTCCACGGTCTATGGCATCGTCAAGCAGACCGGCGGTTTCGTCTATGCGGACTCCGCGGTGGGGACAGGCACGACCTTCCGCATCTATCTGCCGCGCGCGACGCCCGAGGAGGAAGCGGAGGAAGCGGCGCAGACCGTCGCTCCCGAGCCTCCGGCGAATCCGCGGCAGCGCCAACCGGATCTCACCGGGCAGGGCACCGTACTGCTGGTCGAGGACGAGGAGGCGGTCAGGCGTTTCGCCGAGCGCGCCCTCGTCCAGCGCGGCTATCGCGTCCTGACGGCGGGATCGGGCTTGGAGGGGCTGGAGGTCGCCAATGCGCATGATGGCGCCATCGACCTCATCCTGTCCGACGTGGTGATGCCCGAGATGGACGGGCCGTCGATGCTGAAGGAGCTGCGGAAGTCGCGTCCCGACGCGCGTGTGGTTTTCATGTCGGGACACGCCGAGGACGCCTTCGAGAAGAGCCTCGACGCGGACGTGAAGTTTAGCTTCATCGCCAAGCCTTTTACGCTGAAGGATCTGGCCGAAGCCGTGAAGAAGGCGATCGCGGCCTGACGGCGAACCAGTCAGGCGGATTGTCTGACCGCTTGGCGCCCAATGCAACTTGCAAGAAAAGCGCGCTTCCGCCCGGCCCCATCCTGCGCTAACAGGCCGGCCAGCGGGGCCGGGCGCTCCGGCTTTCCCTTCCGCCCAATCAGCGAGTCTTGCGATGAAGAAAATCAAGGTCACCGGAACGGTCGTCGAGATGGATGGCGACGAGATGACGCGCATCATCTGGCAGTTCATCAAAGACAAGTTGATCCATCCCTATCACGATGTGAATCTCGAATATTACGATCTGGGAGTCGAGCATCGCGACGCGACCAACGACCAGGTGACCATCGACGCGGCCACTGCGACGAAGAATCCTGGCGACGCCGACCTTTTTGATCGCCTCGGCAGCCTCCACCGTAACCTTGTCGCTCGTCGCCTCCC
>JBEVKO010000203.1:0-7788 GCA_040509705.1 Beijerinckiaceae bacterium | reverse complement strand
GCGGGCATGAAGATCCGGCAGGGCACATTGCCGCGCTGGTGCGAACGCGGCGCACCGGCGGGCCGCTGATCGTCGCTTCGGTCACAGGGGTCGAAGCTGATCCGCAGCGGCGAAGCGCGCAGATTGCGGCGCTCGAATCAGTCGGCGTCATCGTCGCGCCGTCAAACGCGGACGCCGCCGCGCTTGCGCTGCGCGCCGTCCAGCACTGAGGCGGAGATCGCGACGTGACCGCACATCCCGTTCCGAAGCGCCTGCTGATTGCGATCGGCGGCAATGCGACGCATCCGGAAAATATCTCCGGAACGTCGCAGGAGCAGAAGGACATCGCCGAGCGCACGGCGCAGGCGCTGCTGCCGATTGCGCTCGCGGACAATTATCTCGTCGTCACGCACGGCAACGGCCCGGTGGTGGGAAAAATCCTCATGCGCCAGGCGCTGACGCGCGACCGCATCCCGCCGATGACGCTCGACATCTGTGTCGCTCACAGCCAGGGCGGCATCGCCTATCTTCTGGTGCAGGCGATGGAGAACGCGTTGCGCGAGGCGGGCAGCCAGCGCCACGTCGCCTGTCTGTTGACGCAGGTCGAGGTCGATCCCGGCGATCCAGCGTTCCAGAACCCGACCAAGCCTGTCGGTCCATTCTTTACAGAGGAGCAGGCGAAAGAAGTCAGCGCCGAGCTTGGCTGGCTGATGAAGGAGGATTCCGGGCGCGGCTGGCGCCATGTCGTGCCCTCTCCGAAGCCGAAGCATGTCTGCGATATCTCGCTGGTGCAGGTGCTGTGTCGCCGCGGCACGGTCGTCATCGCCGGCGGCGGCGGCGGAATCCCGGTGGTGCGCGGTGCGAAAGGCGTCCGCACCGGCGTCGCCGCTGTCATCGACAAGGATCTGACTTCGGCGCTGATGGCGAACGTGCTCGATATCGACACCCTCGTGCTCCTGACCGCCGTTCCGCGCGTCGCCATCCATTTCGGCAAGCCAGAGCAGAAGTTTCTCGATGTCGTGTCGCTGAGCGAAATGAAGCGGCATCTCGCTGACGGCCAGTTTCCGCCCGGAAGCATGGGCCCGAAGGTCGAAGCGGCGATCCGGTTCCTCGAGGGCGGCGGCGAACGTTGCATCATCGGCGCGCTCACTGAAGCGGGCGCCGCGATCGCAGGCGAGGCCGGCACGCATATCATCGCCGATCATCTCATCCGCGCCCGCTGATGCACGTTCACGCGCTGCGTCTTGGTCCGTTCGCCAGACGATTTCTCGATACCCATCGAACGGCGACAGTGAGCGCGGTGTTTGCGCGCAGCTTTCATATCGAGGCCGGCGGCGACGCCATGTGCGTCGTCGAAGGTTCGCTCGGCGACGGTGCGCTGAACCTCGTCGTTGAGACAGATCCAATGAGCTTTTCGGATGTCACGGCAGGCGAGCGGTGCGAGTTCGACGAAGGAGGGCTAAGCGTCGGCGCATCGCTGCTTCTTGATGTGTCGCATGCGACGCCGTGGCTTCCGCCGAGAACCGCGTTCGGCCCGGACGTTCAGGAATCTTTGCAGGAGGTCGTGGATCGAGCGCTCGTTCGCGCGCCGGACGACGGCGCCTTCCGCGCGACGATCGATCCGGACTTCATGACAGCCGACAATTTTGTTCTAGCCCTCGCCGAGCGCGCAAGGAATTTTCGGCTCTGGCTCGAACGCGACGAGCCGTCGCCTCCGCCAGTTGCGGGGCTCGTTGGCTTGGGAAGCGGACTAACCCCGTCCGGCGACGATCTGATCGGCGGCGCGATGATCGCGCTTCATGCGGCGGATCGCTCGACGCTGGCCATGCGCATCGGCGCTGCGGTCGAGTCGCTCGGCGCAGACGCGACCACCGTGCTCAGCCGCAGCATGCTGCGCGCCGCCGCTGAAGGCGTGGGCGGTTCGGTGCTGCATGAAATGCTTGATGCGATTGCGGCGGCGGATGCGCCCCGCGCAATTGGCCTTCTCGATGCAATCGACGGGATCGGCCATACGTCGGGCTGGGATGCGCTGGCGGGCGCGATGGTCGCGCTGCGATCCTGACGCTCGCAGTCACACTTCAAGCCATTCCTTGCGAAGCTTCTCGTTGGCGCGCAGGTCAGCCGGCGCCCCCTCGAATACGATGCGGCCATGGCCCATCACGTAAAGGCGGTGCGAGATGTCGAGCGCCAGCGCCAGTTTTTGCTCGACGAGAAGAATGGCGACTCCGCTGCTTGCGATGGTGCGAATGAGATCGCCGACCTGTTTCACGATCAGTGGCGCGAGACCTTCGGTCGGCTCGTCGATCATGATGAGTTCCGGATCGCCCATCAGCGTTCGGCCAATGGTGAGCATCTGCTTTTCGCCGCCCGAGAGTACGCCGGCCTCGTTGTCGGCGCGGCGCGCGAGATTGGGGAACATGTCGAAAATCTGTTCGGGGCGCCAGCCGTTGGGCTTGTTGGCGTTCTTCATGCCGAGCAGGAGATTCTGGCGCACCGTCAGCGTCGGAAAGATATCGCGATGCTCCGGCACATAGCCGAGGCCTGCGCGTGCGATGCGATGGCTCGGCCAGCCCGCGATCTCCTGGCCCTTGTATTGAATCTGGCCGCGCGGCTCGACTTCGCCCATGATCGCCTTGACCGTCGTCGACCGACCGACGCCATTGCGGCCGAGAAGGCTCACCACTTCGCCGGCGGCGACGTCGAGATTCACACCCTGCAGAATATGGCTCTTGCCGTAGTAGGCGTGGAGGTCGCGCACCATCAGCATCAGCCGCACTCCGGATTGGCCGCCATTGCGATGGGAGCGCCGGCGTGGTGATTATCCTCTTCGCCGAGATAGGCTTCGCGCACGACTGGATTGGCTCGGATCTCGGCCGGCGCGCCCGACGCGACGATTTCGCCATACACGAGAACGGAAACGCGATCGGCGAGACCGAAAACCACGCCCATGTCGTGCTCGACGATCACCAGCGTCCGGCCTTGAGTGACGTTGCGAATGAGATCGACCGCCCGTTCGGTTTCGGCGCGGCTCATGCCCGCGGTGGGCTCATCGAGCAGGATCGTCTTCGCGCCGCCGGCGATGGTGACGCCGATCTCTAGCGCGCGCTGGTCGGCGTAGGAAAGAAGCCCGGCCGGCGTGTGGCGCACATGCGCAAGGCGGATCATGCCGAGAATTTCGCGGGTCCGCGCATCGACGTCGTCGTAGGAGGCGATCGATCGCAGAAATGCGTAGCGGCGTCCAAGCGACCACAGCACTGCGCACCGGATATTCTCGAACACCGACATGTGGTGAAAGATGTTCGTCACCTGGAACGAGCGCGAGAGACCGCGCCGGTTGATGGCGAATGGCTTCATGCCGGCGATCGATTCGCCATGCAGCCGGACGTCGCCCGACGTTGGAGCGAAAGCGCCGGACATCAAGTTGAACAGAGTTGATTTTCCCGCGCCGTTGGGCCCGATGATGGCGTGCCGTTCGCCTTCCCTGATCACAAGGCTGACGCCGCGGATGATTTCGGCGGCGCCAAAATTCTTCCGCAGGTCAATGAGCTCAAGCGCGTTCATCGAACCGCGCTCCCCTTCAGCTCTTCGCTGCCGGATGCGCGGATCATGCGAACGATCCAGAGGCCGAGCGCGACAAGGCCCAGCGCGAGGATCCACGCAAGAATGCTCTGATGGGAAAATTCCAGCCCAAGAAAACGAAGCGGGCGGCCGCTGAACCGCCAGCGCACGATGATCTCGATCAGAAGCATCGCGCCAAGACCCAAGGCCACGGCGGCGCCGGCGCCGCGCGCCAGCCGCGGCAGAATCCAGTCCCAGCTGTTGTAGAGAAACTTGAAGCGCGCCTTCTCAACCATGCCGGCGAAGCCACCCGGCGCGAACATCACCATGAGCACGAAGACGCCGCCGACATAGAACTGCCAGGCCTGCGTATAGTCGGAGAGCATCGAGCTCATCAGCGTCAGAAAGAGCGCGCCGATGATGGGCCCATAGAAAAGGGTGACGCCGCCGATAAAGGTAGAGATCAGGACGGCGGCGGATGGAAAGGCGCTGAGCGATTCCGGCGTAATGATCTCGAAGTTTAAGGCCGCCATTCCGCCGGCGAGGCCCGCGAAGCCTCCTGAAATCATGAAGACGAGATACCGCACGCGCTGCGGATCAAATCCGATGAATTCAACCCGATCGGGATTGTCGCGCACGGCGTTGGCGAGGCGGCCGAGCGGAGTTCGCGTGAACGCCCACATGGCGAAGGCGGCGATGAAGAACCAGACTGCGATGACCCAATAGACCTGGAATGGCCCGCCAAGCTTGAGCCCAAGGAGAATGGGACCTGCGGTTCGATCGCCTGAAACGCCTTCCTCGCCGCCAAAAAGGCCGCGAAACATCAGGCCGGCCGCCGCAATCAGTTCGCCGACGCCGAGCGAGATCATCGCAAAGGGCGTGCCGGCGCGGCGGCAGGAGAAGGACCCGATGATCGCGCCGGCGAGCATTCCGCCCATGAACCCCATCAGAGGAGTCAGCGGCGCCGGGATCGGCAGTCCCATGCTCTTGATGGCCGCGATCAGGTGGATCGTCGCAAATCCACCGAGCCCGTAATAGACCGCGTGCCCAAACGACAGCATTCCGGTCTGGCCGAGCAGCATGTTGTAGGAGAGGGCGAAGACAGCGTTGATGCCGATGACGTTCATGAGTGTCAGCGCAGTGCGCGACGGGAAAATGAACGGCAGGGCCACAAGAACCAGGGCGAGCGCAGCCCACGGTATCATTCGCGCCAGCGTCGACGGATGCCTCATCCTTCGCGCACTCCCATCAGCCCCCGCGGCCTGAAGATCAGGATGAGGATCAGCAGGAGGAACGGCAGCATGGGCGCGACCTGCGCCAGCGTGATGCGGGCGACTTCGCCGCCGGGCGCCAGCGTCACCCCGAAGAGGCGAAAGAAGTCGCCGATGGAGGCGTCCACCGACACAGCGGCAGTCTGCATCAGGCCGATGATCAGCGAGGCGATGAAGGCGCCGGCCAGAGAGCCCATGCCGCCCACGACAACCACCACGAACACGATTGGCCCGAGCGCCAGCGCCATCGCCGGATCGGTGACGAAGAGGGCGCCGCCGACAACGCCTGCGAGGCCGGCCAGCGCGCAGCCGACGCCGAACACGCCCATGAAGATCAGGGGCACGTTATGGCCGAGCGCGCCGACCATGTGCGGATGCGTCAGCGCCGCCTGCACCATCAGTCCGAGCCGGGTCTTCTTGAGCATCAGCCAGAGTCCGACGAGCATGGCGACCGCGACGACCATCATGAAGACGCGGAAGGCCGGATAGGTCGCTCCGAAAAGTGAGAAGAGCGGCTGCGCCAGCTCCGGCGGCGGGCGAAAGGGAACCGGTGTTTTTCCCCAGACAAGCTTGACGATTTCCTCGATCACGAAGGCGAGGCCGAAGGTGAAGAGGAGTTCCGCGACGTGCCCGTTCTCATGCACCTTGCGCAGGCCGAACCGCTCGACCACGGCGCCGAGCAGGCCGACGAGGACCGGCGCAAGAAAAAGCGCAACCCAGAATCCGGTGGCGCTGCCGATCGCGTAAGCAAGATAGGCGCCCAGCATGTAGAAACTGGCGTGGGCGAAATTCAGCACGCCCATCATCGAGAAGATGAGCGTCAACCCGCTCGACAACATGAAAAGCAACAGGCCGTAAAGCACGCCGTTGAGCAGCGTAAAGACAAACGCCACCATTCGGTCCAGCCTCCGGACGCCTCAATAGAAAAATGGGGCGACGCTCAGCGCATCGCCCCTTGATCCGTTGCGCTCAGCTCGCGGGCCGCTTCATCTGGCAGGTGGTCTGCGCCGCCGTCTTGTCGGCCTCGATTCGCAGATCGGTGGTGAAGCCGAACGGCGTGTGATCGACGGTGCGCTTCGCCTTGTCCGACAGGGTCGAGATGAACATCGGCATGAGGATCTGATGGTTGTCCTTGCGCATCGAGATTTTGCCGGTCGGCGCGTCGTGGGTCATGCCTTCGAGCTTCAGCGCGACGGCCATCGGATCGTTGCTCTTTGACTCATTCATGGCGCGGCCGAGCATCTCCATCAGATTCTTGACCCGCAGATAGTAGAAATCCTGCCCGACCTTCTTTTCGTATTCGTCCAGGAAGGGGTCGAGGTTCATGTTCTCGATGTTCTCATGGAATTCCGTCACCTGACGGACATGGCCGACAGCGGCCTTGCCCATCGCCGTCGGGGCGCCGAGGCCGCCGCCATAGTAGGTGAGCACGGGAACGTTGAAGCCTGCGTCCATCGCCGCCTTGATCAGCAGCGTCATGTCGGTTCCCCAGTTGCCGGTAATGATGACGTCGGCGCCGGCCGCGCGCATCTTGGTGATGTAGGGCGCAAAGTCCTTCACCCGACCGAGCGGATGAATCTCGTTGCCGACGATCTCCATATCGGGGCGCTTGGCCTTGATCATGCGCACCGCGGCGGCCGCGACCTGATGGCCGAACGAATAATCCTGACCGATGACGTAGGGCTTCTTGAGATTGGGCTGGGTCTTCAGCCAATCCGTCACGATCTCCATCTTCATGTCGGAGTCGGCGTCGAAGCGGAAATGCCAGAAGCTGCACTTGTCGTTGGTGAACACCGGGTCCACCGCCGCATAGTTCAGGAAGAGCACGCGGTCGCTCGGGTTGCGCTCGTTGTGCTTCTCGACCGCCTCGATCAGCGCGGCGGCGACCGACGAGCCATTGCCCTGCGTGATGAATCGGATTCCCTGATCAATCGCCTTCTCGAACTGGACGAGCGATTCCTTGGGGTTCGTCTTGTTGTCGAAGCCGATGATCTCGAGCTTTTTGCCGTTGACGCCGCCGCCGGCGTTGATCTTCTCGGCCAGGAACCTGAAATGGTGCAGGCCCTGCTCGCCGACATCGGCGAACGAGCCGGACAGCGGATCGATATAGGCGATCTTGACGGTGTCCTGAGCGGACGCCGCCGTCCCCCAGGCGAACGCAGCGACAAGCGCTGCGCCGGCAAGCCAGGCGTTTCGGTTCATTGAGGTCTCCTCCGTTCCAACCCGTTATTTTCAAACGCTTTTTTGTTCTTGACGGCGCCGAGGCCAGATGGTCGGGGCGCTGCGTTCCGCGCATGATGCATGGCCCCCATGTTTTGGGAAGCCCGTTGCGTGCTAAATTCCCCCGCTTTGCGCAGCGTCCGCCGAAATCGTAACCTTCGCTTAACCCTGATGGCGGCTTGAATGGGGGATGAAAATCCAATGCTTGGAGCATCTGGCCCCCTGCGCCCTTGTTTGGACAGATTCACCGACGACACGCGTCCATCTTCGGTCCGGCGATCGCGCCGCCGGCCATACAGACCGGGGCGCGGCGCACATGCGCTCGCCAGGCGCCCGGACGAGGTTGATCCATCATGACCCCAGTTGACGTAGTTTCCTCCGACCTCTCGCTATGGGGTCTGTTCTGGCAGGCCCACCCGGTGGTGAAGCTGGTGATGATCGGGCTGATCGCCGCTTCGATCTGGTGCTGGGGCATCATCATCGACAAGACCATCCTGTACTCGCGCACCCGCCGGGCGATGGACCAGTTCGAAGACGTGTTCTGGTCCGGCCAGTCGTTGGAGGATCTTTATCGCAACCTATCGCAGGGGACGCCGCGCGGCATGGCGGCGGTCTTCGTCTCGGCGATGCGCGAATGGAAGCGTACGTTCGAGAACGGCGGCAGGGCGGTGCATGGTCTTTCCCTGCGCATCGACAAGGTGCTCGACGTGACGATCCAGCGCGAGGCGGAGCGCCTGGAGTCCAAGCTGCTCGTGCTTGC
>JBEVKO010000202.1:0-3826 GCA_040509705.1 Beijerinckiaceae bacterium | reverse complement strand
CTCGCGGCGCAGCGCGATTTCTTCTGAATAGAACCGCTCGGCGTCGCCGGAGAGCAGCGCCTGGATGACCGGATGGTCGGGTTGGTGCGTCTGCAAGAAGGCGCGGCCCGGGCGCTCGCCGCGTCCCGCGCGGCCCGTGACTTGCTGCATGAGCTGGAAGGTGCGTTCAGACGCGCGCAGGTCGCCGCTGGCGAGCCCGAGGTCCGCATCAATGACGCCGACGCAGGTGAGGCCCGGAAAGTTGTGTCCCTTGGCGACGAGCTGCGTGCCGATGACGATGTCGACCTTGCCCATCGCGATGTCGTTGAGCTCCTGTCGCAGCCGCTCCGCGCCGCCGGGCATGTCCGATGACAGCACGAGCGCGCGGCGATCCGGAAACAGCATCGCAACTTCTTCAGCCAAACGTTCGACGCCGGGACCGCAGGCGGCGAGCGAATCGAGCGCGCCGCAGTTCGGGCAATGATCCGGGCGACGTTCGCGATGGCCGCAATGATGGCATCGGAGCGAACGCGTGAAGCGATGTTCGACAAGCCACGCGGAACAGTCGGAGCATCGGAAACGGTGACCGCAAGCGCGGCACAATGTGAGAGGCGCATACCCGCGACGGTTGAGGAACAGCAGCGCCTGTTCGCCTTCGGCCAACGCGTCCCGCATGGCCGATTCGAGCTGAGGCGAAATCCAGCGCCCGCGTGGAGGACCGGCCTTTCGCAAATCGATGGCCGTAAGCTGCGGGAGTTGGCGCGCGCCGTAGCGCTCCGGCAGTTTCAGGTGCGTGTAACGCCCGCCCATCGCATTGACGCGCGTTTCAAGCGACGGCGTCGCCGATGACAAAATGATCGGGACATTTTCGATGCGGGCGCGCACGACGCTCATGTCGCGCGCATGGTAGAGCACCATATCCTCCTGCTTGTAGGCGGCCTCGTGCTCCTCATCGAGCACAAGCAACCCGAGCTTCGCGAATGGAAGAAAGAGCGCCGAACGGGCGCCGACGACGACCTTTTCGTCGCCGTCGGACACGCGTTGGTAGATGCTGTCGCGCTTGCGCGCGCCGACGCCCGAGTGCCATTCGGCCGGCGCGACGCCGAAGCGCTGCTCGAAGCGTTCGCGAAATTGCGTGGTGAGCGCGATTTCCGGCATCAGGATGAGAATCTGCTTGCCTGTCCGGAGCGCCTCGGCCACTGCTTCGAAATAGACCTCCGTCTTGCCTGAACCGGTGACGCCTTCGAGAAGCGTTACGCAGAATGCGGCTCTGCGCACGCTCTCCGTCAGCGAATTTGCAGCGTCCTGCTGCTGCGCATCGAGAATCGGCTTGCCATAGTCGGGGTCGGGCGGAAGCGGTGGGCGCGGCGTCATAGCCTCGACAAGGATTGCGCCGTCATCGACCAGGCCGTCGATCACGGACGGCGACACGCCCGCGGCTTCCGCGAGCGCCCGTCGCGGCATCAGCAATCCGTTGGCGAGCACAGCGAGGACGCGTCCGCGCGCAGGCGTCATGCGCTGCGGCTCGTTTCCGCTCCGACGCACCGCCAGAATGGCACGCGGCGCCGCGCCCTCCGGCGTGCGCATCGCCATGCGCGCCGTCATTCCACGCGGCGCCAGCGTGTAGTTGGCGATCCAGTCGAGGAGTCGCCGCAGATTGGCCGGCAGCGAAGGCGCGTCGACCTTGGCTTCAATCTTTTTGAGATTGCCGCCGGCCCGGTCGCGATGAACGTCCCAGACAACGCCGACGGTCTGCGAACGGCCGAGGGGAATCGCAACGAGATCGCCGGGCTCGATCACAACATCGATGGGTATGGCGTAAGAGTAGGCGGTATCCACCGCGACGGGAGCAAGCACGTCAGCGACGCCTCCGGTCGCGCGCGCATCGCCCTCGTCCTTTGAAAAGCTCATCGCGGGCTGGCTGTTCTTGTCTTGGCGGGCGTCGTCGGGCATGGAGCCGGATGGCTTGGGACAATTGGCGTCCCGCGACAAGAGCCTCATGGAGCCGACGTGCCGCGCGACCGCCTCCCTCCCATTCCGCCGGACCTGTTGACCAAGGAGCAGCGGGAGGCCGCCGACGAGTTCGCCGCCACCCGGGGAGAGCCCGTCATGGGGCCGTTCGCAACCATGCTTCGCAGCCCGGAAGTGATGCTGCGCGCCAAGCGCATGGGCGACTATCTCCGATTCCGCTCCTCCATCGGCTTGAAACTCAACGAACTCGCCATCCTGATCACCGCTCGGGAATGGACGCAGCAATTCGAGTGGCTGCTGCATGCCCGCTTCGCGAAGGAGGCGGGCCTCGGCGACGACGTCATTGCCGCGATTGCGGAGGGGAGGCGTCCGGCGTCGCTCGATGAGGACGAAGCCATCGTCTATGACTTGTCCATGGAACTGCATCGCACCAAGCAGGTCAGCGATCACACCTGGGGGCGCGCGGTGAAGCGATTCGGCGAGCAGGGGGTGATCGATCTCGTCGCCACCAATGGCTATTACAGCTTTCTCGCCATGATCATGAACGCAGCCCGCACCGCCCTTCCCGCAGGTGCGACGGAGCCTCTGAAGCGATTTCCCTGAAACTGAGACCTGGCGCGAAGCTTCGCGGTCATCTTCGATTCAGATTAGTGCGCAACACTCGAGCTTCGATGCCCGCTCCAACTGACGCCAACCTCGTTCTTCCCGCCTCCGACGATCTGGCGAAGGCGGTGGCCGCGTGGTTGCGCGCGCTCGCCAACGAACGCGGCATGGCGCCGAAAACGGTGGAAGCCTATGGCCGGGACGCGCGGCAGTTCATCGCCTGGCTCGCCGCAGAACGCGGCGGCGCAGCCGATCTCGCTGCGCTCGCCGCGCTCAAGCCCTCCGACGTGCGGGCGTTCCTCGCGCACCGGAGGGAAGCGGGCGTCGAAAGCCGCTCGCTGATGCGGCAGATCGCGGGCCTGCGCTCTCTCGCGCGCTTTCTCGAACGCACGGGACAGGGCGCAGCCGGCGCCTTCGCCGCCATCCGTCCGCCGAAAGTCAGAAAGGGCCTGCCGCGACCGCTGGCGGCCCAGTCGGCGCGCGAACTTTGCGATGTGGAAACACGGGCCGGCGAGGCGCGCGAACCCTGGGTGCTGGCGCGCGACGCCGCAGTGCTCGGACTGCTCTATGGCGCCGGCCTGCGCATCTCCGAAGCTTTGTCGCTGACATTGAATGACGCGCCTCGCGCGGGAGTTGAAACGCTGCGCATCGTCGGAAAAGGCGGCAAGGAGCGCATCGTGCCGATGCTGCCCGCCGTTGCGCGCCTCATCGATTCCTACATCGGCCAGTGCCCCTATCGGCCGGCGCCGCATGAGCCGATGTTTCGCGGCGCTCGTGGCGGTCCGCTTTCGCCGCGCATCGTGCAGCTTGCAATGGAGCGTTTGCGCGGCGCGCTCGGATTGCCTGACACCGCAACGCCGCACGCGCTGCGCCATTCATTCGCGACCCACCTTTTGGGACGCGGCGGCGATCTGCGCGCGATCCAGGAACTGCTCGGCCATTCCTCGCTGTCGACGACGCAGGTTTACACGAAGGTCGATTCAGCGCGTCTTCTCGAGGCCTACAGGGCCGCTCACCCCCGGGCGTAAGGTTTATGCCGCACGTTCCGCTGCGCGGCGACGCAGGAACGAGATGCGGCGAGCGAACAGCGAGGGATTGCGCCGCCGCAGCAATCGCCCATAGGCGCGCAGGCGTCGCTTGTAGGGATCGACGAGCGCATGCGCCCAGTCTTTCGCGCGCAGCACGGCGCGATAGAAGCGCGCGAACCAGCCGATCGTCATGAGCTTCGGTTCGCAGACATGGAAGAGGAAGGCTGCGACGCCGGTGCCCACCA
>JBEVKO010000201.1:0-14875 GCA_040509705.1 Beijerinckiaceae bacterium | reverse complement strand
GTCGGCCATTCGAAATTCATCGCCTTGCACAGCACGAGAAAGCGATCGGTGTCGGCCGCGTCGAACACGGCTTCGATGGTTTTCAACGACACGCGCGTCAGGCCCGAAAGCCCGCAGACCATCTGCTCGAATTGCTTGTCCTCGGCGAAAGCGCGCAGATGAGTTTCGTTGAGCGCGCCGTTCTTCTGCAACGGCGACACCAGCGCGATTGCGGCTTCATAGGAACGGCGCGTCGTCGCCGTCGCGGCAAGCTCGTGGGCCCGGCCGACCTGGCCTTCGACCGCAGCGTTCACCGCCTTCGGATCGACGTTGGCGAGCACGGACTGCAAACGCGCCTTGGCGGCCGCGCCCGCCATGTCGATCAGCCGATGCACCTGTGCGATCGGCAGATCCTTCCGCTCGGAAAGAAGCCTTTGCAGCATCTCGTCGCCGCCGGCGCGCGCAACGAGCTTGTCGAAGCCCATGGTCGAGATGGCCGCCGTCGAATTCGCCGCGACGCGACGCAGCACCGGCGGCCCGCCGCGGTCGACCAGCGCCTCGGTCACCTTCTCGGTGATGTGGGGGCGCGACGCCACGATCTGGCGATGCTCGTCGCCGCGCGTCATGGCGACCGACAACAGGTCGTCCTCCGACACCATTGAGCCGCGCTCGATGAGCGGCCTTGCGACCTCGACTTCGTCATGCACGAGTTGGCGCACGAGGCGCGGGGGCCCGCGCTGGGCGTCGGCAAGACGCCGCGAGAGCTCGACGCGCGCCCGGCGTGCGATCTCGGTGGCGAGCCTCACCAAAACTTCATCGAAAAGGTCGACGGCCTCAGTCTGAAGGTCCGTCCCCTGCCCCAGATAGAGGTCGGCGATCTTCTCCAGCATGAGGGTTCGACGGCCCTCATCCGCGCCGGCGGCGCGGTCAAGTTCCCGCAGCAGCGGGCCAATCACGGTCATGGGCGCTCCCCTCCGCCGTGGTAGCAGCAAGTGGTGACCGATCGGTTATCGAGGCCGGTGGCGAGGCCCGGAAGCGACGGAAATTCCTGGGGGTTTGGACCAGCTTGCGCCGCCTGGTTGGGAAACCCATATTCGCTTGGCCGGGTCGTTCCGGCAGGGACGCCGCAAGGGTCCCGCCACGAGGCGCCTGAGGGGCTTCGCATGTCGCGTATGTTGACCTTGAACTCGCCGTTCCTGCTCGGCTTCGACGCAGTGGAACGCGCACTCGACCGGATGTCGAAGGCCGCATCCGATGGTTATCCGCCCTACAACATCGAGCGCTTATCGCGCACCGATACGGAGCCGGAACGATTGCGGATCACGCTGGCCGTCGCAGGTTTTCGGCAAGAAGAGCTAGAGGTTACGCTGGAGGAGAACCAGCTTCTCATCCGCGGCCGCCAGACGGAGGACAAGTCCCGGGAGTATCTGCATCGAGGCATCGCCGCGCGGCAGTTCCAGCGGGCCTTTCTCCTCGCCGAGGGGATGGAAGTGGCCGGCGCAGAGTTGGCCCACGGCTTGCTCGCCATCGATCTCGCCCGGCCGGAGCCGGAACGGATCGTCCGCAAGATCAACATTGTCGCACGGGATTGAACCATCAGCGCCCGGTCCACATTAGATGAAGAAGCATGAAGAGCACCGCTCATTGGAGGGTCGCCATGACCAATGACACCAACCAGGCCTTCACCGTCACGCCCGAAGCGCTCGCTGCGCTCGGCGGCGGAAAGCTCGCCTATGTCAAGGCGATGACCTCCGAGGATGTGAAGCGCATCTTCCCCGGCGCGCCCGACATGGCGCCCGGCCTCAACCTCTTCGCCCTGCTTGCAGCGGACGGCACGCCGATTCTTCTCACGGATTCGCGCGACACCGCGCTGGCGAATGCTTGGGAGCATGATCTGGCGACGGTCAGCCTGCACTAGAACGCGCACTAGAACGCGGAGTTTTCATTCAGCAAAAGCCCGGCGCCACGCCGGGCTTTCTGTTTGCGGCTTGGCTGACTTGATTGCGTTCGAGATTGCGTTCCGCGGGCGCGTTACTCCGCAGCGATCTGCGGCGGACGCGGCAACGGCAGAGGAAGCTGATCCTCGCTCGCATTCGCCGCCGGCGGAGCGCTGACGCTTGCGGCGATCGGCGATGCGACGGGCGCAGCGCCCACCGACTCGCCGCCATTGTCCTGCGCGAACATCGCCTGCGCCGCGTCCGCTACGTTCGCTGCGCGCTCGTTCAGGCGGCGGCGATACCAGATTGCATAGAGCGCCGGCAGGAACAGGAGCGTGAGAAGGGTCGCGACGAACAGGCCGCCCATGATGGTCACCGCCATCGGGCCCCAGAAGGCCGAGCGCGATAGGGGAATCATCGCGAGAATCGCCGCCGCCGCCGTCAGCGCCACGGGCCGCGCGCGATGCACAGTCGCTTCGATGATCGCCTCGCGCAGCGTGCGCCTTCCTTCATTCGCATCCTGCTCGATCTGGTCCACCAGGATGATCGAGTTGCGCATGATCATGCCGGCGAGCGCGATAAGGCCGAGGAGGGCGACGAAGCCGAAGGGCTGGCCGCCAAGATTGAGTCCGAGCGACGCGCCGATAATGCCGAGCGGCGCCGTGAGGAACACGAGGATGAGCCGCGAGAAGCTCTGAAGCTGCAGCATCAGCAGCGTCAGCATGACGAGAAGCATCAACGGAAAGAGCGCGAAGATCGATGCGTTCGCCTTGGCTGATTCCTCGATCGCGCCGCCGATCTCGATGCGGTAGCCCGTCGGCAGCGCATCGCGCAGATGCTGCAGCTTCGGCCAGATCTGGTTGGTGACGTCCGGCGGCTGCACCCCGTCCACGACGTCGGCGCGCACGGTGATCGCCATGTCGCGGTTGCGGCGCCAAAGGATCGGCTCCTCGGCGGCGTAGTCTATCTTCGCGATCTGCGTCAGCGGCACGGGGACGCCGTTGCGCGACAGGATGGTGAGGTCGCCAAGCCGGTTAAGATCGAGCCTTTCACCGCTCGCGGCGCGCGCAACGACGTCGATCTTTTCGGTTCCCTGGCGAACGGTCGTGACCGGCGCGCCCGACAACAGGGTTTGAAGCGTGTTGCCGATGTCCTGCGGCGTCAGGCCAAGCGCGCGGGCGCGCTCCTGATCGATCTCGAGCTTGATCGCCGGCGCCTGCTCGTTCCAGTCGAGATGCGGATCGCGCGTGCTCGGATTGGCGCGCATGATCTCGCGCACATCGTAGGCGATCTTCCTGACTTCCATCGGGTCGCGGCCGACGACGCGGAACTGCACGGGGAAGCCGACGGGCGGACCGAAGTTGAACCGGTCGACGCGCACGCGCGCCTCCGACAATGCGCCGTCCGACAGGGCCTTTTCGAGCTTCGCCTTGATGCGCTCGCGCGCATCGACATCCTTCGCGACGATGACGATCTGGGCGAAGGCTTCGTTCGGCAGCTGTGGGTTGAGGCCGAGCCAGAAGCGCGGGCTGCCCTGTCCGACATAGGTCGTGTAGGTGGCGATGTCCTGCTGCGAGGCCTCGAGCATCTTCTCGCCCTTGCGCGCAGTCTCTGAGGTGACGCCGATGGACGTTCCCTCCGGCAGGCGCATTTCGAAGAAAAGCTCCGGCCGCTCCGACAGCGGGAAGAACTGCTGCTGCACGCGCGTGAAGGCGGCGATCGATCCGGCGAACACGCCGATCGTCGTCAGCGCGACGATGATGCGATGATCGACGCACCAGCCGACGACGGCGCGCAGCGCGCGATACGCGCGCGTCTGGTACATCGCGTCATGATCGCGGTGAGCCTCGCCCTTCGCGACGTTCGGCAGCAGCTTGACGCCGAGATAGGGCGTGAAGACCACGGCGACGATCCAGGATGCGATCAGCGCGATGCCGACGACCCAGAAGATGCCGCCCGTGTATTCGCCGACCGCCGAGTTGGCGAAGCCTATGGGCAGGAAGCCTGCGGCCGTCACGAGCGTGCCGGTCAGCATCGGAAAGGCGGTCGAGGTCCAGGCGTAGGAGGCAGCGCGCATGCGGTCCCAGCCCTGCTCCATCTTCACCACCATCATTTCGACCGCAATGATCGCATCGTCGACCAGGAGACCGAGCGCGATGATCAGCGCGCCGAGCGTAATGCGGTGCAGATCCCAGCCCGAGGCGTTCATCGCCATGAACACGATCCCGAGCACCAGCGGCACCGAGAGCGCCACCACCACGCCGGTGCGCCAGCCAAGTGCGAGGAAGCTCACGAGAAGAACGATCGCCAGCGCCTCGCCGAACGAGCGGATGAACTCCGTCACCGCATGGTCGACAACCTTCGGCTGATCGGCGATGCGCTCGAACTCGACTCCCTGCGGCACGGTCTTGACGAACTCATCGACGGCTTCATCGATGTCCTTGCCGAGATCGAGGATGTTGCCGCCGCGCTGCATGACGACGCCGACTGCGAGCGCCGGCTTGCCGCGCTGGCGCACGAGGAATCCGGGCGGATCGTGATAGCCATGCGTGACGGTTGCGATGTCGCCGAGGCGGAAGGTGCGGCCGTTCGCCTCGACCGGCGTCTCCGCCACCGTTCTGACGCCATCGAGCGCGCCAGCGACACGCACCGGCACGCGCTGCGCGCCAGTCTCGACCACGCCAGCGGCGACGACCGCATTCTGCTTCTGCAGCGAATCGAAGATCGCCTGCGCCGGGATTCCGAGAGTCGCGAGCTTGGCGTGGCTGAACTCGACGAAAATCTTTTCGTCCTGGGCGCCGTAGATGTTGACCTTGACCACGTTGGCGACGCGCAGCAGCCGCTGCTTGAAGCCTTCCGCGACTTTCTTCAGCTGCGCATAATCGGAGCCGTCGCCGGTCAGCGTATAGAGGATTGAATCGACGTCGCCGAACTCGTCATTGACGTTCGGACCGATGAGCGACGCCGGCAACTCCGGCCTGATATCCTGCAGCTTCTTGCGGATCTGGTAGAAAAGCTGCGGCATCTCGTTCGACCGCGTGTAGTCTTTGAACTCCATCGTCATGGCGGTGAACGACGGCTTGGTGTAGGTCTGCACGCGATTGAAGTAAGGCAACTCCTGCAGCTTCTTCTCGATCCGGTCGGAGACCTGGTTTTGCATTTCCTCGGCGGTTGCGCCGGGCCAGACCGCAGTGATGGTCGCAACCTTGATGGTGAAGTTCGGATCCTCGGCGCGACCGAGCCGCTGATAGGAGATGAAGCCGCCGATGGCGATCGCAAGTATGAAGAACAGCACCAGCGGCTGGTGATGAACCGCCCATTCGGACAAGTTGAACCGGCGCATTGGAACGCTCCGTGATCGGGGTTGGATCAGGTCAGAAGGCGAGAGCTTCGACGACGCGGACCTTCTGGGCGGGGTCGAGCTTCTGCACGCCGACTGCGACGACGAATTCGCCCTCGTTGACGCCGCCTGTGACAAGCGCCTCGCGTTCGTTGAAGCGCAGCACCGAAACCGGCTTTCGCGTCAGAGCTCCGCTGCTGCGGTCGACGACGTAGAGCGACGGCCCCGCTCCCTCATTGGCGATGGCGGAGAGCGGCAGCCTCGCCGCGCGCTCGCCAGCCTTGTCCGCGATCGTCACCGTCGCGGTCATGCCCCACTGAACCTCATCGCCAGCGCCTGGAATGGAAAACCGCGCTGCGTAGGTGCGGGTCGCCGAATCGGCGGCCGGCGACAATTCGCGCAGACTGGCCCGGTAGATCTTGTCCGGAGCAGACCACAGCGACACGCGCGCGTCGCCGTCCCGCACGCGATCAATCAGCGCCTCGGGCACCGCGATGAGGGCTTCGCGCTCAGCCATCCTCGCGACGCGGACTGCCGCCTGGCCGGCGGCGACAACCTGTCCCGCCTCGATCGTCGTTGCGGTGACGATTCCGGCGTGGGTCGCGCGCAGCGTTGAATAGTCGAGGGTGTTTTCGGCGAGCGAGAGCGAGCGCTCGGCGCGGGAGACGCGCCCTTGCGCCTCTTCCAGCGCGGCGCGCTGACGGTCGGCGATCGATTCCGTCGACCAGCCCCGCGCCCGCAGGTCGGTGACGCGCCTCATCTCGGCCTGCGCTTGCGCGATCGCGGCGCGCGCGGCCTTCATCTCCGCCTCGGCCTGCTCGCGCTGCAGCCGAAGATCGGCGTCGTCCAGCGTTGCAATGACGTCCCCTACATTGACGCGCTGTCCGACATCGACCTGGCGTTGCGCGACCTTGCCGCCGACGCGAAAGGCAAGATCGCTTTCATGGCGCGGCCGGATCGAAGCAACGAATGTGCGCTCCGGCGTGACCGGCGCATAGGAAACCTTCTCAACGAGCACCGGGCGGCCCTGCGGCCTGGTTTCAGTCTTGGTGACGGCTTCGTTGCAGGCGGCGAGAGCAAGAAGAGAGACGGCGGCGGCGGCGAGGCGGATGCGGTTCGTCATGGAATATCTCGCTCGGTTGAATGTCAGGCGGAGTTGCGCAGCGCCCGCAAGATGAAGTCGACCATCGCGTGCGGGTCAGGCTTGTCCTGCTTGCGCGCGCATTGCGCGATCAGGGTCGGGTGAAAGAATCCGGCGCAGGCGCCGAAGATCGCCTTGCCGCAGGTCTCGGAATCCAGCGAGGGATCGAACTCTCCCGATGCGACGCCCTCGGCGACGATGCGGGCGATGACGTCCTTGCAGCGATCGCAATGCGCTTCGATGGAGTCCCAGTTTTCCTCCATGGCGGCGGCGACCATTTCGTGGATCCGCTTTTCGGAAGTCAGCAGCGCCTTGTTGTATTCGTGCATGCACAGGATCGCGGAGCGCAGCTTCTCCGTGGCCGACATCGGCGCGGCGGCGAGCGCCTCGACGCGCGCCTCGCCTTCCGCGCACAGGCGCTGACAAATGGCGTTGTTGATGGCGCCCTTGGAGGGAAAGAAACGGTAGACGTTGGCGGGCGACATGCCGAGCTCGGCTGCAATGTCGGCGACCGCCGTCTTGGCGTAGCCGATGCGTCGGAACAGTTCCTCGGCGACAGTCATGATTCGGGCCTTGGTTTCTTCTGGGGTGAGGCGGACTCGGACGTTCATTACCGTGGCTGACCTGTTGAATATTGAGTGATGATTTTTAGTTTTTATCAGCAATCACCCGTCATGGCAAGGCCTCCGGCCCGTCAAGGTACGTCTCGTAAGGTCGCCCCTGGAAGGCCTCTTGCTGGGCCTACGATCATCGTTGAATGACTTCGTTCCCATTCCGGTAGGGAGGCACAGGGTCGACGCCTTGTGACCAGGAGGGCCGCTTGCGGCGCGGCGGCGCATTGTGAGGTTTCGTGGATGGCCGGGCCACGCCCGGCCATGACGACGATTGAAAAGTCGACGGAGCACCCGCCCATGGTCTAGATGCGGCCATCCAAGGCGCCGCACATGAACCCGATCTTCGCCGACCTCCCCACCACCGTCTTCGAAGTCATGTCGCGGCTCGCCCGCGAACATCAGGCGGTCAATCTCGGCCAGGGCTTTCCGGACGATCCGGGGCCCGAGGACGTGCGGCGCAAGGCGGCCGAAGCTGTCGTCTCGGGCTGGAACCAGTATCCGCCGATGATGGGCCTTCCCGAGCTGCGCGCCGCCGTTTCCGCCCACTACGCGCATCATCACGCTCAGACTTTCGATCCCGACAGCGAGATCATGATCACGTCAGGCGCCACAGAGGCGCTCGCCGGCGCGCTGATGGCGCTGATCGAACCTGGCGACGAGGTCGTGCTCTTCCAGCCCATGTATGACGCCTACCTTCCGCTGGTGAAGCGCGCGGGCGGCGTTCCGAAATTCGTGACGCTGCGGCCGCCGCACTGGCGCTTCACCGAAGAGGACCTCGCGGCCGCCTTCTCGCCGCGCACGAAGGTCGTGCTGTTCAACAATCCGCTCAATCCCGCCGGCGTCGTCTATGCGCGCGAAGACCTCGCATTGCTCGCAAGATTCTGCATCGCGCATGAGGCCGTCGCGGTGTGCGACGAGGTGTGGGAGCACGTGATCTTCGACGGGCTCGCGCATGTTCCGCTGATCGCCCTGCCCGGCATGCGCGAGCGCACGGTGAAGATCGGTTCGGCCGGCAAGATTTTTCCCCTCACGGGATGGAAGGTCGGCTTCGTCTGCGCCGCGCCGACGCTGATGCGCGTGCTTGCGAAGGCGCACCAGTTCCTCACCTTCACGACGCCGCCGAACCTGCAGGCCGCCGTCGCCTACGGGCTCGCCAAGGACGACGCCTATTTCACAGGCATGCGCGCCGAATTCCAGCGCGCGCGCGACAAGTTCGCCTCGGGACTCAGCGAGCGCGGCTTCACCGTCCTGCCTAGCGCCGGCACCTACTTCCTCAACGTCGATCTGGCGCCGATGGGCGACTCCGACGACGTCGCCTTCTGCCAGAGTCTCGTCGCGCAGCACGGCGTCGCCGCGATTCCGGTCTCGGCCTTCTACGCCGAGAACGCCGTGAGGACGGTGGCGCGCTTCTGCTTCGCCAAGACCGACGCGACGCTCGACGCCGCGCTGGCGCGGCTCGAAAATCTGGCGCGGAAAGCCGCCTGACGCTGCGATTTCCGATTGAGACGACGGCGCGCTTTTTCTAACGTCGCGCTAATCTGTCCGGAGACCATGATGAAGCGTTTACTTGCCGCCGCGCTGCTCTCGTTCGCCAGCCTCCTGCCCGCCGCGGCGCAGGACAAGGTCGTCCATGTCTACAACTGGTCCGACTACATCGATCCGAAGGTACTCGAGGACTTCACCAGGGAAACTGGCATCAAGGTCGTCTACGACGTCTACGACAAGAACGAGACCGTGGAAGCCAAGCTGCTCGCCGGAAAATCGGGCTACGACGTCGTCGTCCCGTCGGCGACCTTCCTGCAGCGCTTCATCGAGCAGAAGCTTCTGCAGCCCATCGACAGCGCAAAGCTTCCGAACCTGAAGAACCAGTGGCCGCAGATCCAGACAAGCATCGCGGTCTATGATCCGGGCAACAAGTTCGGCGTTCCCTATATGTGGGGCACGGTGGGCGTCGGCGTGAACGTCAAGAAAGTGAGCGAAGCGCTGGGCGAAGCCCCACCGGCGACCTGGGACGTCGCGCTCGATCCAAAGCTCGTCGGCAAGCTGAAATCATGCGGCGTGCACATCCTCGACGCGCCGGAGGATGTGCTGCCGGCGGCCCTGCGCTGGCTGAAGCTCGATCCCAACAGCAAAAAGGCGGACGACATCCGCAAGGCGGCCGCGGCGCTCGTGAAGGTGCGCGGCAATGTGCGCAAGTTCCATTCGTCGGAGTATATCAACGCGCTCGCCAACGGCGACATCTGCATGGCGGTCGGCTATTCCGGCGACGTGCTGCAGGCGAAAAAGCGCGCCGAGGAAGCGAAGAACGGCGTCGAGATCGCCTACATCATCCCGCGCGAAGGCGCGCAGGTCGCGATCGATTCCTTCGCAATTCCCGCCGACGCGCCGCATGTCGCCGAGGCGCACGCCTTCATCGACTTCATGATGCGGCCCGACATCGCCGCGCGCAACGTCAACGTCGTCGCCTTCGCATCGGGGAATCTCGCGGCGAAGGCCGAGATCAAGCCCGAAATTCTCCGCGACAGGGGCGTCTATCCCGACGAAGAGACGTTCGCGCGGCTGTTCACGATCACGACCTACGACGACCGGCTGCAGAAGGTCGTGACGCGCGAATGGACGCGGGTGATGACGGGGAAGTGAGGCATTTGCGTTTATTCCATTCAAGCATATGGGCAGAAGGTTTAGACAAACTACGACTATCGGCACCACGCGCTTCATCACAAGGCAGCAGTAACTTGGGCCTCCGCTAAGGATAAATGCTTGGGAGTCTTGTTTGAATTTATGTCAAATGATATCAAAAAAAGAACCGGAGCGGTCGCTCGCCCCGGCCCCTTACTTTAACAAGAGCATGTGATGGGTGGGGACTAGCTACCACACCACGAAGGGATGATTGGGCATCCCGAGCACCTTGTTCTCCGGCGTCTGAACAGCGCCGGTCTGATCCCCCGGTGAGGGATTCCGTGGCGGTTCGCATTACTGCGAGCCGCCATGATTTTTTGAGCCTGCGTCATTGGAAGAGGTGACAGTTATCTTGCCGTCGCCCTTGTAGATCAGCTTGAACGTGCTCGCGGCGGCTTCCAACCAAGCGGCGCGGCCTTCAATGGTCCACAACGTCCCCGCCGCCGGCAGAGTGTCCAGCAAGCCCATCACGAACGGGTGATAATCAAGCCTGGCGGACATTCCGCCGCCGCCTAGCTTCTCAGGCGCTGGTGGAAGGTCATTGTCCTCGGCGGCAGCGTCACCGCCGCCGAAAGTGCTGGCCCCACCGCCATTGGCTCCGCCAATAGCAGACCCGCCCGGCGGCCGGATGAGCCTGTCCCTTCCTCCCTGTTCAAAAAATCCTGCCTGCTGCGCAGAACGATCGAATGCTATGCGAGCGCGGTTCGCTTGCTTCTGCGCCACGCCCATGGTGACAAACGTGCGCTCAAGCGCCATTGGGCGCGGCGGCAGCTGCTGGCTGCGGAATGTGTCGTAAACCTTGCGATACAGAGGAACCGCGAGGAAAGCGTCGACCTTCGCCCCTTTCTGGCGCCCAGAATCCGTGATCGCGAACCCAAGAGAAGTAAGCTGATACTTCCCTTGCACCGTTTCTATCAGGCCAAATGTACGCGCCGTCGCGATCTTCGTCCGAAAGGCGCCGCTCGTCGGAACTTGTTTCATTGCCCCAGCAACTTGGTCGGCTTCACACGGAACGCCGCCACAGTTTATGATCGCCGAAGCAACCTCAACGGCGTCATCAAGGTCGCCATAGGGGAAGCCAATGCTAGATTGTTCGCGACTCTGCTTGCCGCCCTCTGGCGACGTAGTCGGCTCAGCCTGTGCAGTATCCGCAGTCATGGACATGCCTTCGGGAGGGATACGTGCGCCTTTGAGGGGGCGCGTCTGAGGATGTTTATCAGGATCCGTAAAATTGACTAGATCATACTGCAGATTATGCCTCAGTCGCATTCAGTTCTGCCGCCGGCCGTTTGCAACCCATCTTTTGGAACTCCCCAAATAGAAGAATTTTCCTATTTGTTCAATGCTTTAGATGGCGCTAAGTCCTATTACGGTCGAGTGGGGACGAGATCGGCTGGCAGCGGAATGGAAGGCGGCTGGGGACAGACGAGCTTTAGCGCGCTGTAAAGGGGACAATATCCAAACCTTTTGCTTCCATTCTGATTCCCGCTTGCTCCACAGGTCCGCCTACCCCGTCGGCAACCGATAATTGCCGAACTGGCTGCGCAGTTCGGTCTTCAGGATCTTGCCGGTCGCCGTATGCGGTATCTGATCGACGAAAACGACGTCATCCGGCATCCACCATTTGGCGATCTTGCCCTCGAGGAATTGCAGCACCGACTCTTTCGTCGGATCGCAATCCGGCTTCCGGACGATGATGAGCAGCGGCCGCTCATCCCATTTCGGATGAGCGATGCCGATCACGGCCGCCTCGAATACGTCGGGATGGCCGACGGCGATGTTTTCGAGATCGATCGACGAAATCCATTCGCCGCCGGACTTGATCACGTCCTTGGAGCGGTCGGTGATCTGCATGTAGCCGTTCTCATCGATGGTCGAGACGTCGCCCGTGTCGAAAAAGCCTTCCTCATCGAGAATGTCGCCGCCCTCGCCCTTGTAGTAGGCGCTGGAGACGGCCGGGCCGCGCACCTTGAGGCGGCCGAACGTCTTGCCGTCCCAGGGCAGACGCTTGCCGTCATCGCCGGTGATCTTCATTTCGACCGTGAAGGGCGCGAAGCCCTGCTTCTGCTTGACGTCATAGAGCGCCTTGTCGCCGAGCTGGCCGAGCTGGTCCTTCATGATGCCGAGCGAGCCGACCGGGCTCATCTCGGTCATGCCCCAGGCGTGGAACACCTCGACGCCATACTGCTTCTCGAATGTCTCGATCATCGCGCGCGGCGCGGCCGAGCCGCCAATCATCACGCGCCTGAGGTGGGTAAGCCGCTTGTTCGCCTGCTGCATGTACTGCAGCAGCATCAGCCACACCGTCGGCACGCCGGCGGTGCAGAGAACCTGCTCGGTCTCGAGCAATTCGTACACCGAGGCGCCGTCGAGCTTCGCGCCCGGCATGACGAGCTTGGCGCCGGCGAGCGGCGCCGAGAACGCGATCGACCAGGAGTTCGCATGGAACATCGGCACGATCGGCAAGATGCTGCCGCGCGAACCGAGCGCCAGCGCATCGGGACTGCACATCGCCAGCGAGTGCAGAACGTTCGAACGATGCGAGTAGACGACGCCCTTGGGATTGCCGGTGGTGCCGGAGGTGTAGCACATGCCGGCGGCCGCATCCTCCTCGACTTCGGCCCAGGCGTAGTCGCCGTCGACCTCGGCGATCCAGTCCTCATAGGCGACTGCATTCTTCAGGGACGTCTGCGGCATGTGCGCGCCGTCGGTGAAGACGACATAGCGCTCGATCGTCGGCAGCTTGTCGGCGAGCTTTTCCAGCAGCGGCACGAAGGTCAGATCGGTCATCATGATGCGGTCCTCCGCATGATTGACGATCCAGATGATCTGATCGGGAAAGAGTCGCGGATTGACCGTGTGATAGATCGCGCCGCAGCCGACGATGCCATACCACGCCTCGAGGTGACGCCACGTGTTCCAGGCGAGCGTGCCGACCCGGTCTGTCGTACGGATTCCGTCGCGGGCGAGGCGCTGCGCAACCTTGAGCGCACGCGTCCTCAGATCGCGATACGCGATGCGATGGATCGGCCCCTCGACGGAGCGCGTCACCACCTCGCGCGGTCCATGCTGGATGGCGGCGTGATCAATGATCCGGTGGATCCGGAGCGGCCAGTTTTGCATCAGCCCTAACATTGTCTCCTCCATCGCTGCGCTCTTTCCGGCGCTCGCGGCCCGCGCCGCGCCGAAATGAGTGCCATGCAGCCGCGTTGCGATGCAAGGAGAAGAGCGATAGTTTAGATGTGAACGATCGAGTCGAGAGGCCGGGCGTCATGACCACTCCAACTCTCCCTCGGGCCGAAGCCGAGGAGCGGCGCGAGCTGATGCGAATCTGGTTTCGCATGCTCCGGCTCAATTCCCGCATCGGCGCCGCACTGACGCAGCGGCTTCGGGACGTCGGGCTCTCGGTTCCCCAGTTCGACTGCCTCTCGACCCTCACCGAGGAAGACGGAGTCACGCAGCAACAGCTGGCCGAGCGGCTGTATGTGACGAAGGGCAATGTCTCCGGCCTGGTCAACCGGCTGGTCGAACAGGGGCTGGTCAAGCGCAGCCTGATCGCCGGCGACAAGCGCTCCTACGCGGTCAGTCTGACCGCCAAGGGGCGCGCGCTGGCGGACAGGGGGATCGCGGCGCACCAGGCGTATGTTGAGGCGACGTTGGGACGCATGCCTGCGGGCGAACGCGACCTCTTCGGAAATCTTCTGGTTCGTCTGCGGGAGCAAGTGCGCGAAGAGGAGACGAGGCTCGCGCAGCCGCAGGCGCCGGGACCGAACGCCTTCGCGTGATGTTCGAGGCCGTCTCGTTTCCCGGCGGCGGCAACCGCTGCTACTGGCAGGGCGGCTTCTGGGAATCGGCCGCGCCTGCGCTTGGGCTTGCGCCGCAGCGCGTCGTCGGCGTCAGCGGCGGCGCCCTTGCTGCAGCCTATTCAGTGCTTGGCCTCGGCCCAAAGGTGCGCGCGCTCGTGATCGAAGGCTGCCGGCGCGGCCTGCCTAACATCGAATGGCGGGCGCTGGCGCGCGGCGGCGACGCCTTCCCCGTCGCGCCGATGTATCGTGCGCTGCTCGACGAAGTGCTGGATGAGAACGCGTTCGCCGCGATCCGCGCCGCGACCGACCTTCGGATCATGATTGCGCGCCCGCCGCGCGGCTGGCCCGGAAGCATCGCCGCGATGCTCGGGCTTGCGAGCTACCAGATCGAGAAGAAGCTGTTCGGCCCCGTGCATCCGCGCTGGGGCGCGAAGCTCGGCTTCACGGCGAACTACATTTCCGTGCGATCGCTTCCAAACGCGCGCGCTTGGGTCGACGTGACGTTCGCCAGCGCCAGCGTGCCGCCGATCATCCGCTTGCAGCGCATCGACGGAAAGCCGGCGCTCGACGGAGGGATGGCTGACAACGTCCCGATTGAACCACTGAAAGAAATCGAAGCGCAGGGCGGGCGCACGCTGGTGCTGCTGACGCGGCGCTACAATCGCATTCCGGACATTGCAAATCGACTCTACGTTCAGCCTTCCGAAAAAATCGGCGTCGGTCAGTTCGACATCACGAGACCCGACGGAATTATCGCCGCTTACGAGCTCGGGCTCCGCGACGGCGCAGCTTTTGCGACATCGCAGCGATGAATATCCGGCGCTTCGATACGATCTGCGGCAAGCTCTCCGGCGCCACGCTGGTCGTACAATGGGGCGACGAGCATGTGTGGAAGATCGGCGGCAAGATGTTCGCCATGGCGTCGCCATCGCGCAAGCCTTTCGCGTGCAGGATGAAGGCGAGCGAGATCGCGCGCGAAGCCTTGTCCGGACTACGTGGAATAGCGCCCGCGCCTTATCTCGCGCGCGCCGGCTGGCTCTCCATCGAGCATGGCGCGATGGCCGATCGAGAGATCGCCGACATGCTGCGCGTCGCGCATGCGTTGATCGCCGCTGCGCTGCCGCGAAGGGTGCGCGCGGACTCGGCCTGTAGAGGCGCCTCTTGTCGGCGCGCGGGCGGCCGTGCGAGGAAGGCGACATGACCAACCTCGACACTCTTCCTCCTTCCCCCAAGCAGCCCCGGCCCCGCGGCGTCGTCGAAGCGACGGTGGAGAAGGTCATCTTCAACAGCCGCTGGCTGCTTGCGCCCTTCTATCTCGCCCTCGTCGTCACGCTGTTCGTCCTGCTGGTCAAAATGATGCAGGAAACGCGGACCTTCGT
>JBEVKO010000200.1:0-7515 GCA_040509705.1 Beijerinckiaceae bacterium | reverse complement strand
GCCATGACGATGAACTGACCGAGAATGATGGTCTTCGCCGATATCCCAAGCGACGTGACGTTGATCCCAAGAAACACCGCCAGGCCAAGAGCGCCGCGCCAGCCGCGCGATTTCGTCATTCCAGCGCCCAAGGCGAAGAGCCCAAAAAACACCATTCCCGATGCGAAGACGCCGAACCGCAAGAGATAGGCAATGACGAAACTCTCTATGCCATAGTCTAGCCCGTACTCGCGCGACAGCGTCGCCAGAACAGCGCCGTTGGGGCCCAGCAGCATCTCTTCGAAATCGAAATAATTGAAGAGCTCGAACATGCGCACCCGGGTGTCCGCGCTTCCCTGATCGTCCGACGCGCGATCGATGAATCGATCGAAGAAGCCGGCCTGCATCAGGACGAGCGCAATAAGAGCCAGGGCCGCCGCCGCCACGAGAGTCCTCATCACCAGCGCGCTCGTGATGCGCCCTTGCGCGAGAAGCAGCGCGGCGCGCGCAAACAGCGAACAACCAAGGACCATCACCGCTGTCGCAGTCGCGGCGCGTCCGCCGAACGAGGCCATTGCCGCCAGCTGCGTCACGATCAACAGTCCGCGCCATGCCGGCGTCAGCCGTCCGCCGCCGAATGCGAGCAGGGCGATATAGACGGCCGTGAGATTTGCATTACCGAGCGGATGGCCGAGCAATCCAGTGGAGCGCCAGTCCCATGAGATGGCGCCCTCTTCAAGGTAATAAGGAACGAGGCGGACGCTGAAAATCATCTCCACCACCGCGATCGCCGCGTTGACGGACATGAAGACATGCAGCCCTGCGCCCATAAGGTCGCGGTCCGCCTCGCGAATGTTCGACAGGAGCGCGAACATGACGAGCGGCAGGAAAAGGGTGTCGATGACGAAGGTGAACGGCAGCGCGAGGGCGACGATCACATAGAGCGAGAAGACGGCAAAGCACGCGAAGGCGATGAGTACGGCTCCGGAGCGCGCATGGATGGTCGCTAGAAAGCGCCCCGGACCGAGCGCAAGCGCGGTCCAGATCAAGAGGCCCATGGCGAAGACCGTGCCGGGATGAACCTTCTCCAGCGCCGATCCGCCGGTGGATCCATAGTTGAAGCCGAGATGCGTCAGCAGCATGCTGGAGAATGAAAAGAGCAGCAGCGCAACGACGCCGACCAGCAGCGCGTAGAGCTCTGAAAAGCCGAGCAGCTTTCGCCCGTGAGGCGCATGAGCCGTCGCCATGTCTCTGCCCGTCCGTCCGCCTCGCTGGCCTGCCAATCGGTGCTGGTTACCAAGGTCTGGTTAATCTTTTGAGGAGAAGGCCCGGCTCCACCGCGATTGACGACCTCGACCGCCTTGGCCTTGATGGCGCAGGAGGGACACATGAAAGTCGTCAGTCATGACAGCCAGACCCGCGAGGAATGGCGCCCCGGCGTGACAACGCGCATGGTCGCCTCCTCGCTGACGGGCGCGACGCAACTCTGTGTGTTCGAGCAATGGTGCGAGCCGGGCGCCGGCGCGCCTACCCATCTTCATGCGGTCGAGGAAGTTCTGACGGTCATCGAGGGCAGCGCGGAGGTGTGGCAAGACGGCGAGACTCGCACCTTGACGAGCGGCGAATCCGTCATCGTGCCAGCCGGGTTCCGTCATGGATTCCGCAATATCGGAGACGGAGCGCTGCATGTGCAGGCGATCCTGGCGGCGCCCATCTTCGAGGCGGCGTTCGACGACGCCCGCGAAACGCCGCGCAGGTGGCTGCCCGCGCAGGCGACGGCGCCGGCGGGAGCAAAGCAATGAATCGTCGCGCGCTCCAGCTTGCGATCATCGGCGGCGTGTGCGGGGACCTTCTGGCGGCCTGCTCGTTCGGCTCGTCAAACATCGCGACCAGCTCCACCGACGCGGGCGCCGCCGCAGCGCTCATCTCCAAATATCGCGCGACGAAAGGGCTTGGGCCCGTCAACGTCGATGCGAGGCTGAACGCGGCGGCGGCCGATCAGGCGCGCACCATCGCGCAAGCGGGATCGCTCTCACATGGGAACTTCAGCGGCCGGATGTCTACGCTTGACGTCGAAGTCGCTGCCGAAAATTTGAGCTGGGGCCCGAAGACCATCGCCGAGGTCATCCAGCAATGGCGCGAATCGCCCGAGCACAACCGCAACATGCTCGGGCGCAGCTACACGCTTATCGGGCTGGCGCGCGCCGACGCCGGCCGTCGTTATTGGGCGCTGCTGCTGGCGCGCTAGAGCTTGCTTCCGTCTCAGGCGCTCGGCGATGTTTCCTGCGTGAAGTAACGGATGTGGGTTCCGTCGTCATTGCGGGCCCACCAGGCCTTTCGCTCCTCGTCGTAGCCCGCATGGTCGGCCGTCGCGAGGCGCACCTTGATCGCCACCTCCGCGCGGGATTCCTGGTCGAAGCGCTCAGGCCACACCTTGGTGGAGACTGGTTCGCGATTTTCGCTCAATTTTTGCTCGACAATCTGGAAGGCCATCATCCGCTCCATGTCTGGGACAGCTTCATCAAAGTTGGTCCTGCTGCGCTCGAAAATCAACCTCAGGCGAGACCTGTCAAAAATGTGTCCCGATGCGTCATTTAACCCTCACACGCGCATTTCAGATCAGCAATGCTTATCTTGGCCATCCTGAGCATCGCCTGGGCGCACAACCCCCCGCCTTCATCGCGTTCGGACAAATTCTCCCACAGCCGGTCGGTCTTCGCCTGCTCGTCGCAATTGATGATAAATGATATGGAGTGGTTGGCGAACGCCTTCTACCGTCGCACCTGTTCGAAGCGCGTTCAACAACCGAGATCGCGCCAGAATGCCGGAAACCAAGCAGACGTTCGCGCATTGATGGACTCACCGTGGGTGTGTGCGGAGGAACGAAGTGGCCGCCAATCGAAGGCTTGATGTCTATCGTTCCAAGCGCGATTTCAGCCGGACGGCGGAACCGAAGGGCAGCGCCGGCATCGCGGCCACAGGCGGCGGGCGCTATGTCATCCAGAAGCACGCCGCGACACGTCTTCACTACGACCTTCGTCTGGAACTCGACGGCGTCTTCAAATCATGGGCCGTGACAAAAGGCCCATCCCTCGATCCTCAAGACAAGCGGCTCGCGGTCGAGGTGGAAGACCACCCGCTCGAATATGGCGATTTTGAAGGCACAATTCCTAAGGGCGAATATGGCGGAGGCGCCGTGCAGCTCTGGGATCGCGGATACTGGGCGCCGGAGGGTGCGCGACCGCCCGAGGAGGCGCTCAAGCGCGGGGAACTGAAGTTCGTTCTCGATGGCGAGCGTCTACATGGCGGCTGGGTGCTGGTTCGTCTGAAGCATGACCGGAGCGGTGGAAAGCGTACGAACTGGCTGCTCATCAAGCATCGCGATCAATATTCCACCGATGGCGATGGCGATGCGATCCTCTCTGCTGATCGTTCGGTGGCTTCAGGGCGAACGATGGCGCAAATCACCGCCGGCAAAGGCAAGGGCCCTTCCCCTTTTATGGCGCGCCGCGGCAAGGCGCTGGATCCGGCGGCTGTCTGGAGCAGCAGCGCCGGCGCGACGGCCGACAAAAAGGCGACGAACGGCGATGCGCGGAAGGCCAGCAAAGCGAAACGGCGCAAGACTGGCGCGGCGCCGCCCGACTTCGTTGCTCCGCAGCTCTGCGAAAGCGTCGAGCGACCACCGTCCGGAGAAGGCTGGGGACATGAAATCAAGCTCGACGGGTATAGGGTCCAGTTGCGCATCAGCGAGGGCAAGGCGACCATCAAGACGCGGAAAGGACTCGACTGGTCAGAGAAATTCAGCGCCCTCATCGAGGCGGCGGCTGAGCTGCCCGATGCGCTGATCGACGGCGAAGTCTGCGCCCTCAACAACGACGGCGCTCCGAATTTCTCCTCACTGCAGGCCGCGCTTTCTGAACAGGAGACGGACAATCTAATTCTCTTCGCATTCGATCTGCTGTTTGACGATGGCGATGACATCCGCGAGCTGCCGCTCTCGAAGCGAAAGGAGCATCTCAAGGAGTGGATTGAAGACGCCGGCAGTCCGCCTCTCCTCCGATATGTCGAGCATCTCGAAGCCGACGGCGGCGCTGTTCTGCGCTCCGCGTGCGACCTGGAGCTCGAAGGGATCGTGTCGAAGCGGCTGGACGCGCACTATCGCTCGGGCCGAACAGATACATGGCGAAAGGCGAAATGTCGCCTGGGCCATGAAGTTGTGATCGGCGGATGGACCACCACGAATGGCAAATTTCGTTCGTTGCTTGCCGGCGTTCATCGCGGCAAACAACTTGTCTATGTCGGACGCGTAGGAACCGGCTTTGGCGCAGCAAAAGCGGCGAAACTTCTGCCGCGATTGAAATCCAGCGCGGCGGCGAGCTCTCCCTTCACAGGCGAAGGCGCGCCGGCGAAAAAGCCTAACATTCACTGGACGCGACCCGATCTCGTCGCCGAGATCGAGTTTGCTGGCTGGACCGGCGATGGATTGGTGCGGCAGGCGGCCTTCAAGGGCCTGAGGGAAGACAAGCCTGCCGATGATGTGGAGGCGGAGATGCCCGCACGCGCGACTGAGACTAAGATGAAGCGCCCCACAACAAAAGCCGCCGCGTCAGCATCCTCAGGCGATTCCACCGCCGTAAGGGCCTCGGCCGGCAAATCCGCAACCGGCAAGTCAGCGGTCATGGGCGTCGGCATTTCTCATCCGGACAAAGCGCTCTGGCCAGACGCGGGCGATGGCAAGCCCGTGACCAAGGCTGATCTCGCGACATACTACGAGCGCGTCGGCGAATGGATGATGTCCCATATCAAAGGGCGACCCTGTTCGATTGTGCGCGCGCCCGATGGCATCGGCGGCGAAGCATTCTTTCAGCGTCACGCCATGTTCGGAACGTCCGATCTGCTGGAACTCGTGAAAGTCAGCGGCGACCGCAAGCCATATCTGCAAGTCGACCGCATCGAGGGATTGGCGGCCATCGCCCAGATCGGCGGGATCGAGTTGCATCCATGGAATTGCCAGCCCGGCGAGCCCGAAGTTCCGGGGCGGCTCATCTTCGATCTCGATCCGGGTCCAGACGTTGCATTTGCATCCGTCATCGAGGCGGCGCGCGAGTTGCGCGACAGGCTTGATGGATTTGGCCTCGTCAGCTTCTGCAAGACCACGGGCGGCAAAGGCCTGCATGTCGTGACGCCGTTGCGCAGCGCCAAGAACCTGAAGATGACTTGGCCGATCGCCAAGGCATTCGCGCATGAAGTGTGCGTCGCGATGGCGCGCGACAATCCGGACCGATACCTGGTGAACATGGCAAAGCGTTTGCGAGCTGGCCGCATCTTCCTCGACTATCTGCGCAATGACCGGATGGCGACCGCGGTCGCGCCGCTATCTCCGCGGGCGCGGCCTGGCGCCGCCGTCTCGATGCCCTTGACATGGGCGCAGGTGAAGTCCGGTCTCGACCCGGCGCGCTACACGGTCCGGACCGCGCCCGGCCTCATCGGCAAGAGCGAGGCCTGGACAGACTACTGCGGCGGAGAGCGGCCGCTCGCCGAAGCGATCAAGCGTCTCGAACGTTCATTGAAGCGCAAGTAAGCGTCATCAGACGGAGAACCTGCATGTGGAATATGTGGATGAAAACCGCGATGCTCGGTTTCGAAGCCCAGCAGGTCATCTGGCTCCGGACGCTGCGGATGATGAAGGGCGGAGCGATCGCCGAGCGTGAGGCCCGGCGCATGGTGAGCGAGAAGGCCATCGCCGCAGCAGAGATCGGGATGCACATGCTCACGCGGCCTTCTGCGGATGCAGCAGTGAACGCGGCAGTGACGAAAGTTCGGAGCAAGGTGCGCCGCAACGCCCGGCGACTTACCCGAAAGGGATGAGGCTTTCGGGAACTTCGCCGAGCGGTCCGGATTGATAGTCAAGATCGCCCGATCGCCTCGCGGCGATGCCAGGCGTACAGCTCATTCGAGGCCGCCATGAAAATCCTGCCTGTCATGATGCCCATGCTTCTCATTTCCGCTTCCGCGTGGGCGCAGTTGAATCCCGCAGTCGCCGAGCCTTCGGTCGGAGATCGGCTGGGCGGCTGGTTCGCCTTTCTGATCGCCCTCGCCGCAGGAATCGTCATCTACTTCTATCGCCGCAGGCGGGCGGGCGACATCGATCCTTCAGCGCCGACCGGGACGCGCATGGACGCCGAACACTGAGGCATTGCACGACGCTTCGTCCGATTGATCGCAATTCGTTTGGACGCCTTAACCTCCACGGCGGAACTGTGCTGACGAGGAATTAAGCCGGACGATGTAAGCACGCTTCAAAGGGAACCATATGTCAGACCAAGGCCGAACCAATCGGCCCCCGGCGGACCGGATTCGACGCTCGCGTCGCGTCAAGGTCGCAGCGCCGGGGCGCCTCATGCTGTCCAGCAAACTCGAATATCCGTGCAGGAGCCTCGATGTCTCGGACAGCGGCGCGCTCATTCAGGCCCAGGTCAAAGGCCTCTTGGGCGAGGTGGTGGTTGTCTATCTCGACAATGTTGGCCGCATCGAGGGGCGCGTCGTGCGAGCGACAAATTCCGGATTCGCAATCGAATTTTCTGCGCCGTCGGTCTCCTAGGCGCGTGCAACCATCAACTCCTTCTTTACGATAGCATCGAAATACGTCATCGGCTCATGTTGGCTGCGCTCGAAATGCGCGAGCAACTGATCGCACAGATCGGCGATGGGGACGTCATCGCCCTGATCCGCCGCTTCACCGCCAACGACCTGCCCTGACCTGAAATGCTCGAGAAGAAATTCGGTGACGATGCGCGGATCCCCATTCAACCTGCGCGTCGAATACGGCCACCATTCGAAATGGATCAGCTCTGCCTTCGCCAAGGTCCTCCGACCACCATCGAACACGAAGGGTTCGCAGCCCTGAGTGTCGATTTTCACCGCAAGCGGCGAGCCGGCGTCAGAGACCACGCCGTCGAGCGTCGTCGCCTTGACCTGCACGACTTTTCGTTTGTCCTCGCCCAATGCGCCCGGCCGCGCCGCGCTCGCCCGGATCCGATGATCGCCGAGATTTCCTTCGCACAACTCGAAATCAAGCAGATCATCTCGATCAAAGATCGCCCTCTGATGCAGCGTGACCTTCCCGTGCGGGCAGTTCAGGGCCACATTCGCCGTAAGGTTGCGGAAGTTCGTCGGATCAGGTTCGGCTGCGAGGCATGAGACATTGCCGCGGCGCGCGATGGGAATCGTCGTCAGCCCGATGTTGGCGCCAATGTCGATATAGCTCCCGCCGCCTCGCGCGTCGAAGAACGCTCCCACGACGTGCGCCACGCGCTCAGCCCACCTCCCCTTCGCCGCGTACTTAGCAAAGACTTTCAGGTCATGCGGCGAGCTGATGATGTCGCCGTAGTCCCCGGTTGTCCGCAATCCGTTGACGTTGACGTGCGGCGCAAGGTCCGAGATCAGCTTTCGTCCGAGCTTGCTCGCGACTTCCGCATCGCTGAGAAGCGCGCGCGCCACCGCGCCCTTCACCGATTTCGGCCACCAGGCGACGCC
>JBEVKO010000199.1:0-4934 GCA_040509705.1 Beijerinckiaceae bacterium | reverse complement strand
GCCCGGGCAGGACCCGCAGGGCGACGAGCCGGCCCGGCCCCGCCTGGCGAACTCCCATGCCGACCTGCTCGACAAGCTGCCGATCGCCGTGCTGGTCGCCCGCGAGGACGAGCCGCTCTACGCCAACCGCACGCTGCTCGATCTGCTCGACTATCCCTCCATCACGGCGATCGAGGCCCATGGCGGCGCATCTGTCCTGTTCCGGGGACGCGCGCCGCTGAGCGATCGCGACGGGCCGGCCGGACCGGTCCTTCTCGGCGTGCGGGATGGAGAATCCGTCGCCGTCGATGCGCGGCTTCAGGGAATTGCATGGGATGGCGCGCCGGCGACGCTGGTGACGTTCCGACGCGCCATTGATGTCGAAGTCAGCCAGAAGCTCAAGGCGGCGGAACTCGATCTTCGCTATCGCGAGGCGGAATTACGCGAGACGCGCGCCGTGCTCGACACCGCGACCGACGGCGTCGTTGTGGTCGACGAGGACGCGCGCATCCTGACCATGAACCGTGGAGCGGAAGCGCTGTTCGGCTACGAGCAGAACGAGGTGGCGGGCGAATCGATCACCACCCTATTCGCGCCGGAAAGCCACGCGCTGGCGGCAGACTATTTCGAAGGCCTGAAGTCCGGCGGCGTCCGCTCCGTCCTCAACGATGGCCGCGAACTTGTCGGGCGCGTGCGACAGGGGGGACGCATCCCGCTGTTCGCGACCTTCGGCCAGATCAGCGACAGGCCGGACCGCAAGTTCTGCGCGGTGATGCGCGATCTCTCGCCCTGGAAAAAGACGGAGCGCGATCTGGTCGACGCGCGACGACAGGCCGAGGAAGCATCCGCCCAGAAGTCCGATTTCCTCGCCAAGATCAGCCATGAGATTCGAACGCCGCTGAACGCCATCATCGGCTTCGCCGAGGTGATGGTGGAGGAACGCTTCGGTTCGATCGGCAACGAGCGGTACAAGGATTATTTGCAGGATATCCACGCGTCGGGCGAGCACGTCATCAGCCTCGTCAACGACCTTCTCGACCTGTCAAAGATCGAGGCGGGTAAGCTCGAGCTGACGTTCGCGAGCGTCAATGTGAACGAGATCGTGCGCGGCGCGGTCAATCTCATGCAGCCGCAGTCGCAGCGCGCGCGCGTCGTGGTGCGGTCGGCGCTCGCCGTAAAGCTGCCTTTCGTCGTCGCCGACGAGCGCGCCTTGCGGCAGATCGTGCTCAACCTTCTGTCGAACGCGGTGAAGTTCACCGATTCAGGCGGCCAGGTGATTATCTCGTCGACGCTGACGGATCTCGGCGAAGTCGCGATCCGCATCCGCGACACCGGCATCGGCATGACCGACAAGGAGCTCGCCGAAGCGATGGAGCCATTCCGTCAGCTCGCGACGGCGCGGCGCGCCGGCGGCACCGGCCTCGGGCTGCCGCTGACGAAGGCGCTGGTCGAGGCCAATCGCGCCAACCTCAAGCTGTCGAGCGTGAAGAACGAAGGTACGCTGGCGGAAGTCGTCTTTCCGCCGACCCGCGTGCTGGCGGAATAGCCGCCGGCGCTTTCCACGCGTCGATGTTCGACGGAGCGGCAGTCCATGCAATTCGCATTCACTGAGGAAGAAGAAATGATTCGCGACGCGGCGCGCCGGATGGCGTCCGAATGCGTTGCGCCGCTCGCGGAAGCGCTCGATCGCGGCGAAGGGCGCGACGCCTTCGTCGCCAACCTCAAAACGCTGGCGCAGGCCGGCTTCATGACTCTTAACGTCGCGTCCGAATACGGCGGCGCCGAAGCGGGAACCGTGGCGTTCGCGCTGACAGTAGAGGAACTGGGCTACGCCTGCGCATCGACCGGCTGCACTGCGTCGGTCACCAACATGGTCGGCGAGATCATCCAGTCAGTAGGCGCAGCCGAGCAAAAGCGCGCCTATCTGCCGAAACTCGCCGACGGAACCTACGCCGCCGGCGCCTTTTGTTTGACCGAAAGCGGCGCAGGGTCCGATCCCGCCGGCATGCGCACGGCGGCCGTGCGCGACGGCGACGACTGGATCATCGACGGCGAGAAGATTTTCATCACCAGCGCCGAATACGCCGGCGTTTTTGTGGTGTGGGCGGTGACTGACAAGGCCGCGCCGAAAGGTAAAGGAATCTCCTGCTTCCTCGTCGAAGCCGGGACCAAGGGCGTCGTGATCGGGAAGGCCGAGAAGAAGATGGGCCAGACCGGCTCAGCGACCAACAGCGTGCGGTTCGATCGGTGCCGTGTACCCGCATCAGCGCTGATGGGCAGGGAGAATGACGGGTTTCGCATCGCCGTCGGCGAGCTCGCGGGCGGGCGGATCGGCATCGCTGCGCTCTCGCTTGGGATCGCGCGCGCCGCGATGGACGCGGCCAAGGCCTATGCGAAGCAGCGCAAGCAGTTCGGCCAGTCGATCGCCGATTTCCAAGGCCTGCAATGGATGATGGCGGATCGCGAGACAGATATCGAGGCGACGCGGCTGCTGATCCTGCAGGCGGCGCATCTGAAGGACCAGAAGCAGAGCTTCGCCAAGGCCGCCTCGATGGCGAAGCTGTTTGCCTCGGAAGCTGCGCACCGCGCGACCGACACGGCGATCCAGATTCACGGCGGCGCGGGCTATGTGAAGGATTATCCGGTCGAGCGCTACGCGCGCGATGCGCGCATCACGCGCATCTACGAAGGCACTTCGGAGATTCAACGCCTGGTGATCGCGCGGGAAATTCTCAGGCAGGCGTGAGGACGCTCTCTGACCGTCTCCCGGCGCGCGCAGCGCGAGCCCGGAATCCATCGAGGAACGACGCGTCGCTACATTGCGCTTTCATGCCAGCGCGGCGAATAGCCCCCGCGCAGGGCGGCGAGGATTGTCGGCGGCGTAAAAACATCTGCAACGGCGGGCGGCTCCAGAGCAGTCGCCGTGTAACCAGCGAACGACCAGCGCAGCAGCTTCCCTCGCTTCAACGCATGCGGGGAGCCTGCGACCAGCATCATCGCGCCATCGGGAAGGTCCTGCGAGGCGACGCGGTGCAGACGCTTGTCGCGGCCATTGAGTCGCTCGGCGTGAAGGCGCTCGTCCATCTCCGGCGCCGACGGCGGGCGCGCGCGACGCTCATGCGACATGATTGCGCTCGCGAATTCCTTCGCCTCGGCGCGACGGCACTCGAAGCAGGGCCGATGACCGGCCGACAACGCCGTCACTTCGTCGCAGAAGAAGAGCTCGGTGTAGAACCGGCCCCAGACATTGCGGCGTCGGTTCTTGAACGACAGCACGCAACAGATCCACTGCTTGCTCGCCCATGGGCGCCCGCGCACCGTCTGCGTCGCCGGATCGTGAAATTGACCGCCGCGGTTGCCGAACAGCATTCCGCGCTCGGGCGTCGCGACGAGATCCCCGTTCGGCGCGACGCGGTTCGCGAGCGCCACTGGCTCAGCGCTCGTCGACGCTCAGGGTGCTTGCGACGACTTTGGGCTTCGGCTTCGCCGGAACGCTGCCGGTCGTCACAGGATCCGGCGCCGGCTTGTTGCGGCGCGCCACCAGCGTCGAGCTCGCGATTTCCTCGGGCGAGTCGTCCAGCTTGTAGATGTCGTCGCGAAACTGCACCTCTCCATCGCCGGACGCCCAGGCCGTGAGATAGATCCACGCGACGGGGGCCGGGCGCGCGAGACGGATCGTCTTCGTCTCGCCGGATTCGATTCCGGTCTCGATCGCGATGCGATCGATTCCCGTTCCTTCAAGCAGCCAGGTCGCAAGATCGCGCACATCCTGAATTCGCGCGCAGCCCGAAGAATGGAAGCGCACGTCCGACCGGAACAGGCTCTTCCTCGGCGTGTCGTGCATGTAGACCGCGTGCGCGTTCGGCATGTCGATGCGCACCTGGCCGAGCGCATTGGTCGGGCCGGCGTCCTGACGGATCGAGAACGGGATCGCGGCGACCTTCGCCCAATCGATGGTTGATGCGTCGATCTCGGCGCC
This sequence comes from Beijerinckiaceae bacterium, assembly GCA_040509705.1. Taxonomy (GTDB): domain Bacteria; phylum Pseudomonadota; class Alphaproteobacteria; order Rhizobiales; family Beijerinckiaceae; genus Terrirubrum. Next base: position 976 of record JBEVKO010000199.1, on the reverse strand, counting down.
GTTATGGCCGATGACGCGCATGTTGTTCTTGGAGAGAAAAGACGGATCGGCCGCCATCTTCGGTACGATGTCGGCCTTCGCGATGGAGATCGGCGCCGTCCAGGTCGGATTGAGGTTGATCGCAGTGATGCGGGCCTCGATCACCGGTGATGGTCGATCGGGCTTGCCGACGATCGCCGCGTAGGATCGCGCGACCTGGCCGTTCTCCACCGCTTCGGCGACGGCGCCGGGAATGTTCACGACGACGTAGCGATTGGCGAATACGAAACCGTTATTCTTCAGCCGCTCCAGCGACGCCGACAGTTGCTTCACCCGCGCATCGACAGGAGCATTGAGCGCCTTCAGCGTCAGCACGCCCACTGTTCCGGTCAACGAAAGGCCGTGCCGCGCCTGAAACTTCTTGAGCGCGTCGGTGGTGGCTTGCGTGAACGTTTCGGAGGCGGCGTGCGCTTCGTCGATATCGCCGGTGATCGAAAGGCGCTTGTGCAGCAGCGCGACCTCCGGGCCGGTTGCGCCGCGCGCTAGCGACTTCACCACGCCGGGCAGGCTCGCCCACCCGCCGCGCGCCGCGAGGTCCCGATAGCGAGCGAGCGCCGTTGCCGTTCGGTCATGGGTCAGAGGCCCATAGATCGGCTCGACCGCGTTTGCCGCGCCGACGGACGCGAGCATAAGCAGCGCGGCGATTGTGGTCGCGCGCCGGATGAACGGAACCTCTGGGGCGCCCATGGCGTGCCCTCGTCGATGGCAATGGCGGAAACTGGCACGCGTCCGTCAACGCCGGGTTAACCAACGGTCGGCCGCCAGGCTTGGCCTCGCCTTCTCGCGCAGCGACAGCGTCAGGCGGCGGTCTACTCCGCCGCCTTGACCTCGCCGACAGGCTTCGGCGGCGTCCATTTCAGCACGGGCTGGCGCGCCGCTTTCGTCTCGTCGAGACGTCGCCGCGGCGCGTGGTAGGGGGCGCCGGTGAAGCGTGCGA
>JBEVKO010000198.1:0-3289 GCA_040509705.1 Beijerinckiaceae bacterium | reverse complement strand
TGCATCTGGTTCCGTTCGGCGAGTATCTGCCGTTCAGGTCCCTCTACGACTGGCTTGGGCTGCGCCAGTTCGTCAATATTCCGGGCGGTTTCGACGCCGGCGCGATGCGCCGCGCGCTGGATGTCCGCGGCCTGCCGCCGATAGCGCCTCTGATCTGCTACGAGGCCATTTTTCCGGCGGCCGTTTTGCCGCCGGGGCAGCGCCCCGGCCTCATGCTGAACGTCACCAACGACGCCTGGTTCGGAGTCACGCCGGGACCCTACCAGCATCTCGCCCAGGCCCGGATGCGCACGATCGAGGAGGGACTGCCGCTGATCCGCGCCGCGAATTCGGGCGTCTCGGCGATCATCGATCCCTATGGGCGCATGCTGTCGCGCCTGCCCCTGGGAGCGGAAGGCGTGCTCGACGGCCCGCTGCCGCGCGCGCTCGGGCCCACACTTTATGCGCGTCTCGGGGATTTCGTTCCCGCATTGCTGGTTGTAACATTCCTGTTCATTGCTTGGCGCTCCCGGCGATTCGCCGGTACCGCCTGACAACCGCAGCGGGCGGACGGGGACGGACACATGGCGGCAGTCAAGAAGGCGCCCAATCCGATCGATCGCCATGTCGGCAGTCGCGTGCGGTTGCGCCGCATGCTCGTCGGGATGAGCCAGGAGAAGCTCGGGGACGCGCTCGGCCTGACGTTCCAGCAGGTCCAGAAATATGAGAAGGGCGTCAACCGGATCGGCGCCAGCCGCCTCCAGGAAATATCCAAGATCCTCGGGTCTCCAGTCGAGTTCTTTTTCGACGGCGCGCCGCAGCAGCCGTCGCGGACCGAGTCGGGCGGCTTTGAGGAGGCGCCCGGGTCGGCCTATGTCGCCGACTTCCTGGCGACCACGGAAGGGATCCAGCTCAACAAGGCTTTCGTCCGCATCAAGGACGCCAAGCTGCGGCGGCGGATCGTCGACCTCGTAACCGCGATCGCGGGGGAGGAGCCCAGCTTACCGTCCTGAAGGTCAAACAAAACGTCCGCCAAATCGGAAAAATCTTGACCATTCGGGCCGCCACTGCCATGAGACCGGCGTCTTTCCAGCCGGCCCGCGGGGCCGGCTTTCCTTTCCTCACTGGAGCAAAAATCGTGGCTCGCCAGGACTACCTGTTCACCAGCGAATCCGTGTCCGAAGGTCATCCCGACAAGGTGTGCGACCGCATCTCAGACGAGGTGGTGGATCTCTTTTTCAAGCAGGCGGAAAAGGCGGGCTGGAACGCCGCAGATGTCCGCGTGGCCTGCGAAACTCTCGCCACCACCAATCGCGTCGTCATCGCCGGCGAGGTCCGAACCAAACTCGGCGACAAGATCCTGCTCGACGACAAGACTTTGAAGAGCAAAGTGAAGTCGGCGGCGCGCAAGGCGATCAAATCGATCGGCTACGAGCAGGACGGCTTCCACTGGAGGAAGGCGAAGATCGAGGTGCTCCTGCATCCGCAGTCAGCAGATATCGCGAAGGGCGTCGACGCGAGCGGCAACAAGGACGAAGGCGCCGGCGACCAGGGCATCATGTTCGGCTACGCCTGCCGCGAAACCCCGGAGCTCATGCCGGCGCCGATCTACTACGCCCACAAGATTCTCGAAGTGCTCACCGACCTGCGCAAGAAGGGCGAACGCGGCTGCGAGAAGCTCGGTCCCGACGCCAAGAGCCAGGTGACGGTGAAGTATGAAGCCGGCAAGCCTGTCGGCGTGACGCAGATCGTTCTCTCCACCCAGCATCTCGACGAAGGGCTCAGCTCCAAGGACGTGCAGAAGATCGTCGAGCCGATCATTCGCGAAACGCTGCCTGAGGGATGGATCAGCAAAGAGACCGTCTGGCACGTCAACCCGACTGGCAAGTTCGTCATCGGCGGTCCTGACGGCGACGCCGGACTCACCGGACGCAAGATCATCGTCGACACTTATGGCGGCGCAGCTCCCCATGGCGGCGGCGCATTTTCCGGCAAGGATCCGACGAAGGTCGATCGTTCCGCCGCCTACGCTGCGCGCTACCTCGCCAAGAATGTCGTCGCCGCGAAGCTCGCGGACCGCTGCACGATCCAGCTCTCCTATGCGATCGGCGTGTCGGAGCCGCTGTCGATCTATGTCGATCTCCACGGCACCGGAAAGGTCGACGAGGCGACGCTCGAGAAAGCCCTGCGCAACGTCATGCGGCTGACGCCGCGCGGCATTCGCGAGCATCTCGGCCTCAACAAGCCGATCTACGCCAAGAGCGCCGCCTACGGCCATTTCGGCCGCAAGGCCGGACGCGACGGCTCCTTCTCCTGGGAGAAGACCGATCTCACGCAGGCGCTGAAGCAGGCCGTCGCCGCCTGAACGAATTGTCCCGCGACTCCATCGAACCTAAAGGGGCCGCAAGGCCCCTTTTTATTGGTCATCATGAGCGAACACAAACGACCCGACGACGGCCGCACTTTCTTCGGACGGCGCGTCAGCCACAAGCTGCGCGCGGGACGCGAGGCTTCGGTGAATGCGCTCCTGCCGCGTCTGCGCGTTCCTTCGCACGGCGCGATCGCCGATCCGGCTACCCTGTTCGCACCGAAGCCGGCGCAGACCTGGCTGGAGATCGGCTTCGGCGGCGGCGAGCATCTTCTCGCCCGCGCACGCGAACATCCTGATGTCGGCGTCATCGGATGCGAGGCCTATGTCGACGGCGTCGCGCGCCTCATCGGCGAGATCGAGCGCAGCGGCGTCTCCAACATCCGCATTCATGACGCCGACGCGATTTCGCTGATCGAGCGACTGCCCGCGGCGTCGATCGATCGCATCTATCTGCTCTATCCCGATCCCTGGCCGAAGCGGCGCCAGCGCAAGCGGCGCTTCGTCTCGAGCAAGCGGCTTGCGTCGCTCGCACGAATTCTCAGGCCCGGTGGAGAATTCCGCTTCGCCACGGATATCGACGACTACGCGGCCTGGGTGCTGGCGCGGGTCCTCGCATCAAAGGAATGGCGCTGGGAGGCCAAGCGAGCGAGCGACTGGACGGCGCCATGGCCGAACTGGATCAGCACGCGCTACGAAAAGAAGGCGCTGCGCGAAGGGCGCGTTCCGAGCTATCTGACTTTCGTGCGGGCGTAAGCTTCCGCGCCTACGACGTTTCACGCGCCTGCATGGCGATGCGTTCGCGTTCGCTCAGGAACTCGACGATGCGCGACGCGGTCTTTTGCGAGAGCTTGTCATAGCTCTCGAACATGCGCTCGTTGGACTTGATCGCCGGATGGCTGGCGAAGCCCACGGTGGCGACGGCGCGAACGGTCGGCCATT
>JBEVKO010000197.1:0-5468 GCA_040509705.1 Beijerinckiaceae bacterium | reverse complement strand
CGTCTTGTCTGCCAAGCGCACAGGAAACGAGCTCCTGCGCGACGTTCGCAAAAAATGCTCGGGGTTCAGCGAGCGCGGCGCGGTCTACAATGAGCTTGGCGCCTTGCGTGCGGGCGAGCGCGGCTTGATCGGCCGAATTGCGAGCTGCGTCCGTAAGCTCGACCCGCTTGCCCGTGCGCCGCGCCCAGGAGCGAAGCGTCTCGCGCACCTCATGGAGCAGCGCCTCGCCCTGCAACGCTCGCGCCCGCATGAGGCGCGTCAGTTCGGGATGACGATGAAGGATCGGGCCGAGATAAGTGCGCATATCGTCAATGGCCAGCTCAAGTCGTCCATTGACGAGCGTTGGCGCCACCGGCTTGCCGACCGAGTCGTCCGCCCGGGGAGGGCCGACTGGCGCGCGCTGGGCTGCAACTTCATCGAAATCTGCGAGAAATCGTTCGACGAGGTTGGGGTGGCGCCTTCGATCCATGAAGCTTCTCCGTGACTCCGCAAGAATACAGGTGTGGAAAGCAGCGTCTGTGCCGCCGGCGACAAGCAGCGCAAATTTCTAGTGCTTCCAGAATGCGAACTCCCTAAAGGTCGCCCCCGTCGTCGCATCATGAAGGGCGCCATGCGCGGCGGTGCGCATTCCGGGCGGTGGAAAATCTTGCCAGCCCCCGGGCGGGAAGGGCGCGAGCAATCGCGCATCGAACGCGCCTGTGAGAATTGCAGATGTGAGCAGCATCGCCTTCAGCACGCGCCTCAACAGCTTCGAGCGCACAAACAACATTGCTCCCGCCCGGTGCCTCCGACGCGGAAGATGGAGGGTTGGCGCGTGGCCTGCGACCCAGACATTGCCAGGCACGTTCCAACGATACTGGACGCTCGCCGTCTGGCGGACGGCGTTGATGTGAGGCGCGGACGCCATTGGCGGACTCCATCGGGCCGGTCGACTCAACCAGCCGCCGTCGCCCGCGCTCCGCCGGCGACGCATTAGCCTCACGCCGTCATATTGCGCCAGTTTGCACTATAAGGCACATTTATTCTTCAAATGAACTCGATAAGTGGGGCTTTGAAGTGCGCAGCCTCAATCTCGATCAGCTCCGGACTTTTGCGAAAGTCGTAGAGCTAGGCAGCTTCTCAGCCGCCGCCCGGCAGCTTCACATGACGCAGCCCGCTGTGAGCCTGCAGGTCCGCGCGCTCGAAGAGCGCTTTGGCGTTAAGCTCATCGATCGCTTCGGCAAGCGCGCCAGCGCCTCGCCGCCGGGTCTCGAACTTCTGGAGATCGCTCAAGGGATCTTCGGCGAATGTGATCGCGCCGCTGCAGCCATGCGTCGCTATCGCGAAGGCTGGGTGGCGCGAGTGAGAATCGGCGCAACGCTGACGGCTCTGACATATGATCTGCCGCCGGTCCTCAAGTCGCTGCGATTGCGTCATCCCGAAATCGAACTCGCAATCACCAACATGCCGACCATCGACGCCGTTGAGCGCATCGTGCAGCATCAACTCGATTTTGCGCTGATCACCCTTCCACTCAAGAACAGCCTTCTGAGGATCACGCGTCTACGCGCGCAGAATCTGGTTGCGATCTTTCCGGCAGGCGAGCGCAGTCTTCCCCATAAGATCACACCAGCTTTTGTCGCGGATCGGACGCTGGTGCTTGAGCATGAGCGGGGCGCGGTGTTCGCGCTCGTCGCCCAGTGGCTGGCGAAGGGCGGGGTCGCTCTTCATTCTCCGATGCACATTGCAACGGTCGAAGGCATCAAGAAGGTCGTCGCCTCCGGCGTAGGCATGTCAATCGTGCCGGATGTCGCCACGGAGCGCGCGGCGGCCGAGGATCTCATCGTGCGCCCGCTAAAACCGCTGGCGCATAGCGCGCTTGGCCTTATTGAGCTGCGCAAAAGGCCGCGCACGGCTGCGCTGGAAACGGTCCGCAATGCGCTGATGCGGATGAGTTCCGACGACAAGTCCGGAACTTAGCGCGGAGCATCCGACCCCAGCCAACCTGAAGATCAGCGTCCGAGCATCTCCGCCGCCCTCACCGCGAAATAGGTGAGAACGCCGTCCGCGCCCGCACGCTTGAAGGCGAGCAGGCTTTCCATCACCGCCTTGTCTTCATCAATCCAGCCGTTCTGCGCTGCGGCCTTGATCATCGCGTATTCGCCGGACACCTGGTAGGCGAATGTCGGTACGCGAAACTCGTCCTTCACCCGCGTCACGATGTCGAGATAGGGCATCCCCGGCTTCACCATCACCATGTCCGCGCCTTCGGCGAGATCGAGCTCGACTTCGCGGAGAGCTTCGTCAGCATTCGCCGGGTCCATCTGATACGTCTTCTTGTCGCCCTTCAGCGTGGCGTTCGAACCGACCGCGTCCCGAAACGGCCCATAGAACGCCGAGGCGTACTTGGCTGCGTAGGCCATGATCTGCACATCCATGAAGCCCGCCGCATCGAGCCCGGCTCGGATGGCGCCGACCCTGCCGTCCATCATGTCGGAGGGCGCGATGACGTCCGCGCCGGCTTCAGCCTGAATCACGGACTGGCGGACGAGCACCGCGACAGTTTCATCATTCAAAATGCGGCCGCCTCTCAGCAGTCCGTCATGCCCGTGGCTGGTGTAGGGATCGAGCGCGACGTCAGTGATGAGGCCGATGTCGGGGATCTCCCTTTTCACCGCGCGCAAGGCGCGGCAGATGAGATTGTCGGGGTTGAGCGCTTCCGCACCGGTCTCATCGCGCAGGCTCGGAGGCGTGTTTGGGAAAAGCGCTATCGCAGGCAGGCCGAGCTTCGCCGCCTTCTCCGCTTCGGCCGCGAGCAGATCGACCGAGACCCGTTCCACCCCCGGCATCGAGCCAACCGGCTCGCGCAAGCCCGATCCTTCGCGCACGAACACGGGCCAGATCAGGTCGGCCACGGTCAGGACGTTTTCGGCGACCAGGCGTCGAGACCAGTCGGCTTTCCGGTTGCGGCGCATGCGAACCGCGAGATCGAGGGGCTGAGCTTCGGGCGACTGCCTGGCGCCCGAGCGCTTGAACGGGGCGACGCGGGAGGACATTGCAATGGGCTCCATGAACGCCGCCGCTTGTACCACACTGGAACTGCTCCAAGGAACCACCGCATTGACGCATGTTGAACGGCTGGATACCCACCGTCGCGTCAGTTTCCCTTTCCGATGTCCGTCGAACCCGAAATCATCTGCGAGAAGCGCGGCGCGGCTGGCGTCGTCACCCTCAACCGACCGCACGCGTTGAACGCGCTGACGCACGGGATGGTTCGCGTCCTCGCGCCTGCTTTGGCCGCCTGGTCGTCCGATCCCAGCGTGACGCGGATCATCGTCGAGGGCGCGGGCGACAGGGCGTTCTGCGCCGGGGGCGACATCCGGGCGCTGTACGAAGCCGGTAGCCGCGGCGACCATGCCGGGCCGCTCGCTTTCTGGCGTGATGAATATTCCCTCAACGCATTCATCGCCCGATATCCGAAGCCGTATGTCGCTTTGATCGATGGCATCGTCATGGGGGGAGGCGTTGGCCTCTCGCTACACGGCTCGCACCGCGTTGCGGGCGATCGGTATCTCTTTGCAATGCCGGAAGTCGGCATCGGCTTCTTCCCGGACGTCGGCGCGACCTATGCGCTGCCGAGGCTTCCCGGACGAACGGGGATTTGGCTGGCGCTCACGGGAGATCGCGTGAAGGCCGCAGATGCTCTCGCGCTCGGGTTGGCGAACCACCGGGTTCCGAGCGCGCGCATGGCGGATTTGCGGTCGGCTCTCATCGACGGCGAAGATGTGGATGCAGCGCTCGTCGCGCACGACGCTCCACGGGATGGCGCGCTTCCTTCGATCGAGCGCGCGACGATCCAGGATTGCTTCAGCGGACATTCCGTCAATGATATTCTCGCGCGGCTCGATGCTTTTCGCACGCCGTTCGCGGCGAAAGCGGCCGCCACGATCAGGACCAAGTCTCCCACGAGCCTCAAAGTGGCGTTTGAACAGATGCGGCGCGGCGGATCTTTGTCATTCGCTGAGGCGATGGAGACCGAGTATCGGATCGTGTCGCGCATCGTGCGAGGCCATGACTTTTATGAAGGCGTGCGGGCCGTGATCGTCGACAAGGATAACGCGCCGCGCTGGTCGCCGCCTGACCTCGATGCGGTTGATGACGACGTTGTCGCCGAACATTTCAACTCGCTCGGCGCCGATGAATGGCGCGTTGAGACATGAGACGCGCGCCATGAGCGATCAACTCGATCTCGGAGGCAAGTCAGTTCGCAAGGAGCGACGGCGAATGCCGCGCTGGACGCTTCAATTGACGATTTTTATGCGCATCGTCGCAGCGGTCTGGTTCATCAAAGGCGTCACATGGTGGATGGAAATCTTTGGCTTTGATCCTGCCGCGAATTTCGAAGGCAGGCGCGCCGCCTCGAAAGCCGTTGCGATCGGATTCGGAGTGATCGATCTCGTTGCAGCCGTGGGCTTGTGGCTCTTGAGCGCGTGGGGCGGGGTAATGTGGCTGCTCGCCGTCACGACTGAAATCGTGCTCACATTCGTCGTGCCGCGCGTTTTCTCGGTGACGACTCCGCGGATTGCGGCGCTGCTTGTATTGATCATCGCTTATCTCGCGCTCGCATCAATGGCGGCGCGTGAAAACGATAGCGCGTGATCGCGCGAATTGCGTGCGGCGAAGATTAAAATTTGATGATTTCAGCTTTGATTTACATCGATTCAGGCAAGAATTGATTCACGTTCGAATTTAAAGCCGTCTTCATTTGCCAAACCTAATCTCGCTTCATCAACGGCGCGGCGTCAGACTGCGTTCGAAAAAAGACACAGGAAGAGGCGATCATGAATATGCAAGCGGCGACGCGTGCGGCCGAGCGGCCGCAACTTGCGAAGACGGCGGTGAAAGCCGGCTATCTGGAGGCGCTCGGCCTTCTGGAGCGGCTTCACCGTCGCCTTCTCGATGTGATCAAGGACGAACTGGACCGCAAAACGATCGACGAGATCAACGCGGTGCAGGCCCTCCTTCTCTATAACATCGCCGATAGCGAGCTGACGGCCGGCGAACTGCGCACTCGGGGCTACTATCTCGGCTCGAATGTCTCCTACAACGTTAAGAAGCTGGTCGAGATGGGCTACATGCATCATGCCCGCTCGCGCATAGACAAGCGATCGGTGCGGATCAGCCTGACCGACAAGGGGCAGGCGATCCACGACATGATCTCCGCCGTCCTCGACAAGCACACCAAGTCGCTGGAGCCGGTGGCGGGCATCTCGTCAGACGATTTTTCCCGGTTGAATCAGGCCCTTAGCCGCCTCGAGCGTTTCTGGGCGGATCACATCAAGTATCGGCTCTGAGCTTAACCTCTCTCGCCTCGAAGCCGCCGGGGGACAGCCGTCCGCCCGGCGGTTTTGCTTTTCACGCAGGGGTGATGGCGGAATTGCAGAAACGCGCGGCCGGGCCGCTGCAGTCGCCATAAATCGGCCACTGCA
>JBEVKO010000196.1:0-13393 GCA_040509705.1 Beijerinckiaceae bacterium | reverse complement strand
GCGAGGTTCGACATGCGCGCTGCGGTCATGACGTCTAGAACGCTCGCCCGTTGACTTTCTTCACCGGGATGTCGTCGGGCTCGACGCCGTCGAGGCATCGAACGTTGATCGCGGCCATTTCAGCTCCGCCCGGCCCCCTACCGCGCGAGAAGGACTGTACGCCGCAGGTCGCGCAGAAGTAGTGATGGATCACATGCTTGTTGAAGAGATACTCGGTCATTTCGTCTTCGCCGCTCACGAGCTCGAATTTGTCGATTGGCGCAAAGGCGAGGAGCGAGCCGACTTTCTGACAGCGCGAGCAGTTACAGGCATGGGCCCTATCGAGCGTCAGCTCCACCCGGTAGCGCACCCTGCCGCATTGGCAGCCGCCTTCGTAAGTCGCAGGCTCGACGTCAGGCATGCGGTCCGCTCTCAGCTCAATGCGACGTTGACCGCGCTCTCAGGCAATTCCTTGCCGAACGCGCGCTGGTAGAACTCCGCCACAAGCGCGCGTTCGAGTTCGTCGCACTTGTTGAGGAAAGTGACGCGGAAGGAGAAACCGATGTCGCCGAATATCTCAGCGTTCTCGGCCCAGGTGATCACCGTGCGCGGGCTCATGACGGTCGACAGATCGCCATTGATAAAGGCGTTGCGCGTCAAGTCGGCGACGCGCACCATCTTGGAAACGATGTCGCGCCCCTCGCTGGTGCCGCGATAGTGTTTGGCCTTGGCCAGCACGATGTCGACTTCCTTGTCGTGGGCCAGATAGTTGAGCACCGTGATCAGCGACCAGCGGTCCATCTGCGCCTGATTGATCTGCTGCGTGCCGTGATAAAGGCCGGAGGTGTCGCCGAGGCCGATCGTGTTGGCGGTGGCGAACAGACGGAAGGCTGGGTGAGGGCGGATGACCCGGCTCTGATCGAGCAGCGTCAGGCGGCCGGAGGACTCAAGCACGCGCTGGATGACGAACATCACATCGGGGCGGCCCGCGTCATATTCGTCGAACACAAGCGCCACATTGCTCTGGTAGGCCCAGGGCAGGATGCCGTCGCGGAACTCCGTGATCTGCTTGCCCTCCTTCAACACAATCGCGTCCTTGCCGACGAGGTCGACCCGGCTGACGTGGCTGTCGAGGTTGATGCGCACGCAGGGCCAGTTAAGCCGCGAGGCGACCTGCTCGATATGCGTCGACTTTCCAGTGCCGTGGTAGCCTGACACCATGACGCGGCGGTTGTGGGCGAAGCCGGCGAGAATTGCGAGCGTGGTGTCGCGGTCGAAAATGTAGTCCGGATCAAAGTCAGGGACATGATCTTCCGGCTTGGAATAGGCCGGGACCTCAAGGTCTGAATCGATGCCGAAGAGCTGGCGGACGGACACCTTCATGTCCGGAAGGCCGTGCAACGCGGGGGCGGCGGACGTCATGAATCCTCGCTTGTGGCCAGTGGCCGCTCATGTGTGGCCAGGGGCGGACTGATCTTGCGGATGCGCAGGACCGGCGGGAGGCGTGTCGCGTCCGCTGGCCAAGCGGCGGACCGGGCCGAGCAAGACCCGTTCCACGGCGTCCGGCCCGCCCAGGGGCGGGCCGAACCGCGTATGTTTCTTCTAGACAGGCGGCGGTGGTCAGGCAAACGCGGCGATGTGATGCCTGCCATGATCGACGCAGCAGATCCTTCCCCGAGAAGCCGATCCTAGAGGAGCTTCGCCGCCTGGAGAGTCTTGTAGGCGCGGATCACCGCCTGAAGCTGCTCCTCGCGGGACCGGTCGCCGCCATTGGTGTCGGGATGAAGCCGCTTCACGAGCTCCTTGTACCGGGCGCGGACCTCTGCTTTCGGCGTGTGCGGCTCGACGCCCAGGGTCTCGAAGGCCTTGCGCGCGGCATTGCCGATGGCAGGGCCTTCTTCGGCGGCCGGGCGGCGCCTCCGCGGGTCGAATCCCCCAAGCCCGAACGTCCCGTGCGGGTCCTGCCAGGCGACATCCTCGGGCCGCGCAGCCTTGGCGCGCCGCCGTTCCTTCGCCGGCGCCGCGTTCTGTCCCATTACCCAGGTCGGGCGGTGTCCGGTCAGCGCATCCTTCTGGTAGGCGGCGACTGCATCATCATCCATGTCCTTGAAATAATTGTAGGTCGAATTGTATTCGCGGACGTGATCCAGGCAGTAGCGCCAGAAACCCGACCGGTTGCGCCCTTTGGGCGCGCGATAAAGGCCGGCGTTTGCGCAACCCGCGCGGTCGCAACGCGGCTCATCCGGCTTGGCGACGGGGTCGTCGGCCGCCTTGATCCTGATGCGATCGAACAGGCGCGAATTGAGATTCATGGAACGTCTATTATGTGGCTTCATGTGCGCCACGCCAAGGAGTTGACGGGTGAGCAGACAGGACCGAATCGCCGCAGCGCTTCAGACCGGCCTCCAGCCGACGTCGCTTAGCGTCATCGACGAGTCTCACCAGCATGCCGGCCACGCCGGCGCACGGCCCGGCGGGGAGACGCATTATCGTGTGCAAGTCACCTCCGAGGCGTTCGCCGGCAAGAGCCGCATCGAGCGACACCGCCTCGTCAACGCCCTGCTGAAGGACGAATTTGACGGCGGCCTGCATGCGCTGGCGATTCATGCGAAGTCCGCGGACGAGTAATCCTCCCCGCGCATGCTATAGCTTCGTTGTCGGCGACGGCCTTGCGGGCGCGAGCGCGTAGATGGCGAGGCTGACGGCCAGCGCCGCGGCGAACGCCCAATGGAGGCGCGCAAAGCTCGTGGCTGGATCGAGCCCCGTTCTGCGTCCCTCTTCGATCAACCAGCCCGAGCCCGCCTGCACCGCCGAAGCGCCGGCGATGAAGAAGAAATTCATGAAGGTCATGCCGCGCCCGATGAGATGCTCGGGAAAGAACAGACGCGCATGCGCCATCAGAATCGCATAGCTGAAGCCGGCGAATCCGATCGCCGCAAACAGCGTGATCGCCCATGCGCCCGAGCGATGGCCATAAAGGGCGAGGAGGGCGAAGAGCACGATCACCGTCGCGGTGCTTGCGATCATCGTCGGCTTGGGTCCGCCTAGAAGCTTTTCGAACCATCCGAATGCAAACGCGCCGACCGTCATCGTGATCGCCATCAACAGTGCGCCGTCTCCCTGCGCAGCGCGATCAAGACCGTTCACTTCGCCGAGGTAGGGCGCGATCCATAGCCCGCGCACGGTCGCAAGAATTGCGTAGCTGAAGAAAGTCAGCGGCGCGATCAGCCAAAACATGCGAATCGACATCACGCCCTTCAGTCCCGACCAGACGCCGACGTCGCCTGCGCCATGAGCGTCGGTCTTGGGCGGATCGCGGATGAGGATTGCGGCGCTGAGAACGGCGAATGCGAAGCTGGCTGCAAGCCCGGTCATGGTTTCGCGCCAGCCGAAGGCTTCCGCGGCGCGCGCGAGGGGCGATGCGCCAATGAGATTGCCGATGGAGCCGAGGCCGATGAAGAGCGACGCGACCCCGGCGAATTTCTCCGGCGCATTGGCGCGCGCGAACAGATAGAGCGCCGACATGAAGATCGGCGAGCAACCGACGCCAATCAGGGCCATAGCCAACGCTGCGCTCACGGCGCCTGACGCGCGGGCGAAGAGAAACGCCCCCACCGCTCCGACCGCCATCAGCGCTGCGGCGGTAATCCTTGGGCCGATGCGATCGAGCGCCCACCCGACCGGAAACTGCATGATCGCGAAGGCGATGAACCAGGCTGCGCTGATGTAGCCGAGCTCAGCCGGGCCAATCGACAAATCCGCCATCACTTTCTCCGCAATCACGCTGAGAAAGGAGCGGTAGAAAATCGACAGGATGTAGCCGAGAAAGAGCGCGGCGAAGATTCTCATGCGGGCCAATTATGACGAAGCGGCCCTCTCCTAGGCGCTTGTCCAGCGCTGCGCCACGGCCGCGCCGACATGGCGGCCCCGCTTGGGCGCCGCCGCTCTCTCACGATTGCGGGGGGAACTACTTCACCCGCTCGAGAATGCTGACATAGTTGGCGACCGCAGCGCCGCCCATGTTGAAGATCCCCGCGAGCTTCGCGTCCTTGATCTGGATGCCGCCCGCTTCGCCCATGAGCTGCATAGCGGACAGCGCATGCATGGAAACGCCGGTTGCGCCGATGGGATGACCCTTGGCCTTCAGGCCGCCGGAAGGGTTGACCGGCAACTTGCCGTCCTTCTGCGTCCAGCCTTCCTTGATGGCGCGCGCGCCCTCGCCCTCTTTCGTCAGACCCATCGCCTCATATTCGATAAGCTCAGCGATGGTGAAGCAATCGTGCGTTTCCACCAGCGACAGGTCCTCGATCCTGAGTCCGGCATCGGCAAGCGATTTTGACCAGGCGTGAGAGCAGCCTTCGAACTTCAGAATGTCGCGCTTGGACATCGGCAGGAAATCCTGCGCATGAGCTCGGGCGCGGAACGCCACAGCGCGCTTCATGCGCAGCGCGGTCTCGACATCGGCGATCACGAGGGCGGCGGCGCCGTCAGACACAAGCGAGCAGTCAGTCCGCTTCAACGGACCGGCGACGATCGGATTCTTCTCGCTTTCGGTGCGGCAGAACTCGTAGCCGACATCCTTGCGCATCTGCGCATAGATGTTGTCGACGCCGTTCTTGTGGTTCTTCGCCGCGATCATCGCCAGCGCATCGGACTGATCGCCGTGGCGCTGAAAATAATTGTGCGCGATCTTGCCGAAGACGCCGGCGAACCCCGCCGGCGTGTCGCCGTCTTCGGGAAGATAGGATGCGCGAAGAAGATTTTCCCCGATCTGCGGTCCGGGCGTCGACGTCATCTTTTCAACGCCCACGACGAGACTGATGCGGCCGGCCTTCGCCTCGATGGATTTGATCGCCTGATGCACGGCGGCCGATCCGGTCGCGCAGGCGTTCTCGACGCGGATCGTCGGCTTGAAGCGCAGACGGTCGTCCGCCTGCAGCACCAGCGACGCAGTGAAATCCTGCCTGGAGAAGCCGGCGTTGAAATGGCCGAGCACGATCTCGTCGATGTCGTCCGGCCCGACGCCGGCGTGATCCATGGCGTCCTTCGCCGCGCGGACAATGAGCGATTCGACGGTTTCGCCCTCGAGTTTGCCAAAGGGCGTGTGCGCCCAGCCGACGATGCAGGCCGTCATCGCTGTGTCTCCGTTTTGGTCGTGAGGCTCATAGTGTATCTACACACCAATTTCCGCAAGACGTCTCAGCTCTGCGCCCAGAGCAGGAGAGCTACGCCTGCAACGATGATCAGCATCCCGAGAATTTCGCGCCGGGCGACCTGCTGGGCGAAAATCCGCCGCGACACCACCATCGCCATCATGACCTCGACCAAGGCGAGAGTGCGGACATTGGCGGCGGACGTAAGGGAAAAGCCCAGAAACCAGAACTGGGAGGCGAAAGCTCCCAGAAAGCCAGCGACGAGAGACTGCCGCCAGACGCCGAAGCTCTTGTGCAGGGCGCTGCGGTCGAACACGAAAAGGTAGGCGAGAAGAATCGCCGTCTGGATGGCGAGCCCCCAAGCGAGGAGCGTCGTCGCGCGCACGTAAAAGCTGCCGGATGGCAGCGCCAGGATGCCGCCACGGAATGCGACCGCGGCGAGCCCGAACAGCGCTCCGGCCGTCATGCCGAGGATCGCCGGACGCATCTCGGCGAACAACGCGCCGGCCGCGTCCGGACGCAGCGAGGCCAGGATGACGCCCGACGTCGCGATCATGATCGCCAGCAATTTCAAGGGCGTGAGCAGGTCGCCCAGAACCATGAACCCGGCGATTGCGACGAGCACAGGCTCCATCTTGATGTAGGCGGTCGTCACCGAGAAGGATTTCTCCTTCATGGTCGCCAGCATCAAACCGGTCGCACCGATCTGGGCGACGGCGCCGAACGCGGTGAAGGCGAAGCTCGCGCCGTTCATGGCTGGAATCGGTTCGCCGCTGAACGCAGCGACAAGGGCAAGGAACAGCAGGGCGAAGGGAAGTCCGTAAAGGAAGCGCACCTGCGTCGCGCCGACCGTGCCGATCACTGCAGTGAGGCTCGACTGCGTAGCGTTGCGCGCTGTCTGTGCGGCGGCGGCGATCAGGGTCGCGACGACCCAAAGGAACGACATGAAGGGGAAAAGTCCAGTCCAGAGCGTTCGAAACCCGCCATTAATCGTCTGGCGCGATCCTCGCCACGGCGGCGCCGCAAACGGCATCCATCGGCTCCTTAGCGGGCTGCGGCGGCCTCGTCTATTTTCATTGGGCCGAGACGCGGCTAGGACTGTCGCGTGGTTCGCGTCCTGGGACAGGCCGGGCCAACGGCCCGACGTTTTGGGGATATCGCTCGTGCTTGCATACCGGATCGCCCGCGCGGTCGCGCCCGTGTCCTTCGCCGCCGCCGTTCTGGCCGCATCCGCAGCGTCCGCCGCGCCGACGCTGATCGTCGACGCCAACACAGGCGAGGTCATTTCGTCCGACGAAGCGACGCGCCCCTGGAATCCAGCCTCCACCACCAAGATGATGACGGCCTATGTGGCGCTGAAGGCCGTGCGCAGCGGCAGGGTCGGGCTTGAGACTGTCATGCCGGTGTCGCGCCTGGCCGCTGGCCAGCGTCCCAGCAAACTCGGCTTGCGGCCGGGCTCGGAGATTACGCTCGACAGCGCTCTCAAGGTGATGCTGGTCAAGTCCGCCAATGATCTCGCCGTTGTCGTTGCCGAAGGCGTCGGCGGAACCCTGCCGAACTTCATCAACATGATGAATGCCGAGGCGAAGAATCTCGGCATGCGCGAATCCTATTTCATGACGCCGCATGGATTTCACCAGCCAGGACAGCGCACCTCGGCGCGCGATCTCGCGGTTCTGGCGCGCGCGCTCTACTCCGAATTCCCCAACCAGCGCGATCTCTGGGGCATCGGCGCCGTGCAGGTCGGGCAGCGCATCCTCAAGAACACCAACGGACTGATCGGACGCTATCCCGGCGCGCATGGAATGAAGACCGGATTCGTTTGCGCTTCCGGATTCAATCTCGTCGGGCTCGCCTCTCGCGGCGGCCGCACGCTCATCGCCGTTGTGCTCGGCGCGGGCTCCGGCGCAGAACGCTCTGTGAAAACCGCGCAACTCCTCGATCAGGGCTTCGCAAGCTGGAGCTCTAACGGACAGACGCTCGCGAACCTTCCCGCCTCGGGCTACGATTCGGCGCCTGACATGCGCGATGAGATCTGTCGCGGGGGGCGCAACGTCGCCTTGACAGACGACGACAGCGGCGGCGCAATGACAATCGCCTCCGAAAACATGCGCTCCGCCGACAGCTTCAATCCGGTGATGGAGGGCCTTGTGCGCGGCGGTCAGGGACGCACCGGCCTCACCACCCGCACTGCTTCGGGACGCGTGACGCTCGGTCCGCGCGCTGAATTCGTGCCGGTTCAGATCCCGCTGGGACGCACCGCAGGATCAGCCACGGCGCCGCTCGCGGCGAATGTAAGCGGCGAGCGCCCGCAGCCGACAGCGATCGCGCAGACGAAGCCCGAGAAGCCCGAGAAACCCGAAAAGCCTGATCGCAAATCCGCGAAGGAAATCGCTGCGGCGGCGCCGGCGAAGCCCGCCGCTTCCCCGCAACCGCCGGCGCAGGCTGCATCCTACGCCTCGACATCCGCGCCGCCGCAGGCAAGCGCCGGCGGCGCATCCGGCATCGCTGCGCTCTTTGCTCCCTTCCTCCCGCGATCGGCCCAGCCCCAGCCCCAGCCCCAGCCGCAAGCGCAGCCGGTTGCGACATCCATTCCGCTCTATCTGCAGCAGTCCGAGCCGCAGCAGCGCCCCGGCGCGGCGTCGCAAACCAAGAAGCCCGAGGCCAAGAAGAAAGTCGCCGCCAAGCCGGCTGAGGCGCAGAAGGCGAAGCCCGCCGCCGCCAGCGAATGATCGCGCGCCCGCATGATTGATGTTTAGCCCGGGTTCGCGGGCGGGCCTGGTCGCAGCCCTTATCTCCGCAGTTGCGTTCGGCGTGAATATCGTGGGCGCGAAGCTCACGGCCGGCGCCGGCATTTCCGCGCCGCTCCTTGTCTTCTATCGCACGCTTGTGATGCTGCTTCTGGTCGGCGCTGCGCTGCTGCTCTTTCAGCGCAAACCAACGATTTCGCGCAACGCGTGGATCGCGACCGCGACGCTCGGCGCCACCAGCGCGGCGATGGGGCTCGCTTATCTATCGTCGGTCGCCTTCATTCCCGTCACCGTCGCCGCGGTGATCTTCTACACCTATCCGATCCTGATCGTGCTCGTCAGCCCGTGGGCGACCGGCGTTCCATTGAGGCCGCAGCATCTCCTCATCGCGCTTGTCGCCTTCATCGGCGTGAGCCTCGTTGTCGGTCCTGGGCTCGGCGCACTGGACTGGCGGGGTCTTGCGCTGGCGCTGGCGGCAAGCGTGATGACGACAAGCCAGTTTCTCGTCGCCAACCGCGTGGCCAAGGAATCCACCCTCGCCAAACTCTTCTGGGTGCAGCTCATCGTCGCCGGCGTCTCGGCGATCGCGGCAAGCTCTTTCGGCGCGCTCGCCGGACCGGCTTCGCTCGCCGCGGAGCCAGTAGGCGTCGCCATCACGCTCGTCGGCTACGTCATCGGATCGGCGGGCCTGATCTACGCGCTATCGCGATTGTCCGCTGTCATCGCGGGGCTCGTCTTCTGCCTCGAGCCTGTCGTTTCGGCGATCGCATCGGCGCTGATCCTGGATGAGACGATGAATGCGGTCCAGTATGCGGGCGGCGCGCTCGTCCTCATCGCCGTCGCGTGCGCGATGCTTGCGCCTGCCAACAAGGGAGCGCCAGTGTGACGCAGCGACCCGAGCCTCTGTCGCTCATCGCCCTCACCGGTTTTCTCGGCGCGGGCAAGACGACGCTGATCAACGCTTGGGTCAAGGACGAGGCGTTCTCCGACACGGTGGTGATCATCAACGAGTTCGGCGAAATCGCCATCGATCATCAGCTTGTCGAAACCGCGACCGACGACATGGTGCTTCTGCCATCGGGTTGCGTGTGCTGCATGGTGCGGGGCGATCTGTCGTCGGCGCTCGTCGATCTCCTGCGTCGGCGCGACAACCAGCGCATTGCCCCTTTCAGGCGCGTCATCATCGAGACGACGGGCCTCGCCGATCCCGGCCCCGTCGTCGGCGCCGTCATGCGCCACCCGTATCTGTCGCTCAGATTCCCCGACATCGCCGTGGTCACCGTGGTTGACGCGGTGAACGCCGGCGCAACTCTTGCGAATAGTCCAGAGAATGTCAGGCAGATCGCCGCTGCGGACGCCATCATCGTCACCAAGACAGACCTGTTGGCGGACGAAAGCGCCCATGACGCGTTGCAGGCGCGCCTCGCTGACATCAATCCTCTCGCCGCGATCCTCGATGCGCAGCGCGGGCAGGCGACCGCTGCACAGGTCCTTGACGCGATCGCGGCTGCGCCACGGCCGGCCAAACGACGTCTGCCGCCCACTGACAGGGAGTCCCCGCCGGAAGCGAACCATGGTGTGCGATCCTTCACGCTGACCAGCGAGCAGCCGGTTCGCGCTTCACAGCTTGATCTCTTTCTTGAACTTTTGCAGGCGAGCCGGGGCGAGGATCTGCTGCGGGTCAAGGGTCTGGTCCAGCTCGATCAGGAGCCAGAACGCCCGCTGGTCATCCATGTGGCGCAGCATGTCATTCATCCGCCGCGGCTTCTCGATCACTGGCCGGACACGGATCATTCGACGCGCCTCGTCTTTATCGTGCGCAACATCGACCCATCCTTCATCGCCAATCTCTGGGACGCCTTCGATGGCGCCGGCGAGATCGCCCAGCGTTAACCTTGACGCCCGCTTCGCGACGCCGAACTGCGTCGAAGGCGCCGGAGCGGAACGGAATTTGAAACCTTTCGTCAACCATTCACGTCCCGCTCCATATTGGGACAGAGATTTGTAAGAAAGCGGATCATGTCATTGTTTAAGACGCATACCGACGCCCACGGCCCTTCCGGAATGGCGCAATCACAAGAACGCAGGGAGTGGGGCAACACGGATCGTCCGCCGTTCACCATTTCGATCCTGTCGCCAAGGCAGCTCGCCAATCACGCCGCGGCGATCGACGCGCTTGCCGAACGCGCCCTCCGCCGCAACGTGTTTTATGAAAGCGCTTTCCTGATTCATGCGGGGCATCACCTGCAGGACGCCGGATCACTGCAGATCGTCCTGATCTGGCGCGGCGGCGAAGGCGATCAACTCGTCGGCCTCTTTCCATTCGTATTGTCCCGTTTAGGTCTAGCGACGCGCAAGGCGCGTGGCTGGCTCTCGCATTTCATGGCTGACGGCACTCCGCTTATCGACGCCGCATACTCCGTCGACGTGGTAGGCGCATATCTGGCCTCCATCGGCCGCAGCGAGAAGCCTGCGGCGGGCGCTCTCTTTCCGCTCGTGGACATCGATGGGCCCTTCGCTGCGCTGCTGCGCAGCATTGCGAGCCGGAAGGGCCTCGAGATGGCGGGATTTGACGAGCATCAGCGTGCGGTGATGAGCGCCGGCGCCGGGGCGGAGTCGGCGTCGCTGCGCGGCAAGAAGCGCAAGGAGCTGCAACGGCTCGAACGGCGCCTCGGGCAGCTCGGCGCTCTCACGAATCGATCAGCGACGAGCCCCGCCGATGTGCGCGATGCGTTCGAGCAATTTCTCGCTCTCGAAGTCCGCGGCTGGAAGGGCCGCGCCGGCTCGGCGATCATGCAGGATCCGGCCGCCGCCGCCTTCGCACGCTCGTCAATTCGCGCCCTGGCGGCGCAAGGCCGCTGCCGCATCGATCTCATCGAATTCGACGGTCAGCCGATCTCGGCGGCGATCGAACTGACCGCCGGCGACCGCAGCTACTTCTGGAAGACGGCGTACGATGAAAACTATGCGCGTTATTCGCCCGGCGTGCAGGCCGCGTTGCAACTGACGCGTCGCCAAGCGGACAGCGGTCGCGAAGGTTGCGTCGATTCATGTGCGAAGGCCGACCATCCGATGATCGATCATCTCTGGTCAGAACGCATGAGCGTCGCCGACCTGTTCATCGGCGCTTCGGCTGCGCGCAGCGGCGTGGCGCGTACGATCGTCCGGCGCGAGCATCTGCGTCGGCGGGGACGCGCCATCATCAAGCAAGCCTACCGCGCGCTGCGGCCCCAGAAGGCCGCCTGATCAGGCGCGCTCGCGCAGCAAGCGCCGGATCACCTTGCCGGTCGTCGTCAGCGGCAGCGCGTCGACGAAATCGACCTCGCGCGGATATTCGTGCGCGGACAGGCGCTCGCGCACATAGCGCTGGATGTCGCCCGACAATTCCGCCGACGGCGCGAATCCATCCTTCAGTACGACGAACGCCTTCACGATCTCGGTGCGCACAGCATCCGGCTTGCCGATGACGGCGGCGAGCGCGACGGCGGGATGGCGGATCAGGCAATCCTCGATCTCCGTCGGACCTATGCGATATCCCGACGACGTGATGATGTCATCGTCGCGACCGATGAAGCGCACATATCCTCGATCGTCGCGCACGCCCTGATCGCCGGTCGTCATCCAGTCGCCAATGAATTTGTCGCGCGTCGCCTGGTCGTTGTTCCAATAGCGCAGAAACATGACGGGATCGGGCCGGCGAACAGCGATCTGGCCCTTTTCGCCCGGCTCGCACAGCGAGCCGTCGACTCGAATGATGGCGACGTTATGACCCGGCACGTTGCGGCCGATCGCGCCGGCCTCGGCAACGCCGATCGCCGCGCATGACGACAGGACGAGATTGCATTCGGTCTGGCCGTAGAATTCGTTGATTGTCAGGCCAAGCGCCTCGCGCCCCCATGCGAATGTCGGCTCGCCCAGGCTCTCGCCACCCGATCCGATGGTGCGCAGGCGCAGATCGTAGCGATCGCGTGGATCCCTTACGGTGCGCAACATCCGCAGCGCCGTCGGCGGGATGAAAGTGTTGCGCACATCGAGATCCTTCATGAGCCGGAAGGCTTCCTCCGGATCAAACTTCTCAAATTTTCGAGCGACGACCGGGACGCCAAAATGCAAGCCCGGCAAAAGCACATTGAGAAGACCCCCCGCCCATGCCCAGTCGGCAGGCGTCCACAGACGGTCGCCGGGCTGCGGCAGAAATTCATGCGGCATCTGGACGCCCGGCAGATGGCCGAGCACGACGCGGTGCGCGTGCAATGCGCCCTTCGGATTTCCGGTGGTGCCGGAGGTGTAAATCATCATCGCCGGATCGTCGGCGGCGGTGTCGACAGGAGCGAACGCGTCGCTGGCCTTCTCACTGGCCTCCTTCAGGCCGAACACATCTCGATCAGCGCCGTCGGTTGAGATGATGAATTTGAGCTCGTCGAGCGGTTCAGAAATGCGCCTGACTTTTTCAACGCCGGCGGCGTTGGTGATGAGAGCCGTCGCGCCTGCGTCTCTCAATCGATATGCAAGCGCATCGACGCCGAACAGGATTGCAAGCGGCAGGGCGACGGCCCCGAGCTTGTAAGTCGCGATGTGGGCGACGGGGACATCCGGGCCCTGCGGCAGGAGAATTGCGACTCGGTCGCCGCGCCGCACTCCAAGTATTTGAAGCAGATTGGCCAACCGGTTCGAGCGGAGGCGCAGGTCGCCGTACGACACCGTCGTCACGTCGCCGCTGGCGGCGTCGACATCGAGAAGGGCGATGCGCTGCGGTTCTCCCGCGGCCCAGCGATCGCAAACGTCGAACCCGATATTATAACGCTCCGGCACCCGCCAGCGAAACGAGGCGACAAGCCGGTCATAGTCGCGAATGTCAGGAAGCATGCTTGAAACAGATCCGCCCAGGCGCTTTCTAGCGCCCGGGCTTTGCAGTGGCCAGCGAAGAGAGTCTCAGTTGCCCGGCGGGATCGTGCGCTCGGCGGCGTCGGGCAGATAAACGTCGGCGAAGGCGTCGGTGGCGCGCGTCTTATTCTTGTATCCGAACGTCAGGCCGATCTGGTCGGCGGCGCGCTCCCAGCGATTGGGATCGATCCCGCCGAAGCCGTTGGCTTTCGTCCATGGCGTGATCACATAGTTATCGACCGCCATCCGCAGGCGTTCGATCTCGACGTCGCGACGCGCGACGTCATTGCGCCTCATCACCGATTCGATCGCGCCTGCGGGGTCTGCGACGACCTCGCGGATCGAGCGCGTCAGGGCGCGCAGGAACGCCTTCACGACCTCCGGCTTTTCGGAAAGGAATTTCGGGCTGACGATGACGCCGTTGCCATAGAGTTCAACGCCATAATCCGCCATCAGCATGACGACGATGTCTTCGGCCGGAACGCCCCTCGCCTTGAGAGTGATGAAGGTCGAGTGGGCAAAGCCGAAGATCGCATCGACCTCGCCGGACGCCAACATCGGCTCGCGCACGAGAAAGCCGACATTCTCGAGCCGGATCTTGCTGTCGTCGAGCTTGTTGACCGTCTT
>JBEVKO010000195.1:0-11524 GCA_040509705.1 Beijerinckiaceae bacterium | reverse complement strand
CACAGGCGGCCGCAAATGGGGCCGGCCTTATCTCACTCGCAAATTCTTTTCGCTGGTGGGCGAGCGCATGGCGGACCGGATCGTGCTCGTCATGGCGAAGCGCGCAGGCCGCTACATCGCGGGCGCCATCAATTTCCTCGGGTCAGATGCGATCTACGGGCGCCATTGGGGATGCGTCGAGCATCACCCCTTCCTGCATTTCGAAGTCTGCTACTATCAGGCGATCGAAGAGGCGATCGCGCGCAAGCACGCGCGGGTCGAAGCGGGCGCACAGGGCGAGCACAAGCTGGCCCGGGGCTATCTGCCGGTCGCGACATATTCAGCCCATGACATTGCCCACCCCGGGCTGCGCCGCGCCGTCGCCGACTACCTTGCCCGCGAGCGAATCCACGCCGCGGCCGCGCTCGACGAGTATGGCGAGTTGACGCCCTTCCGCCGGAATTCCTTCTGACGCCGTTCACGTCCGGACGCGCACTCTTCAGGAACCGGTGGCCTCGTCCGAAGGGGCGTCGGCGCTACCGTGCGTCAGCACACAGACGGAATCGAGTAATCCTGTGAAGGTTTTACGCTTGCGACCCGCTTTGCGGGCGGGCACCGTTCACTTTCGGAGAGCGGGCGCCGGACGAAAAAGGGCAACGAAGGAGCGCAGCATGGAGCGTAGAGAATTTCTTAAGATGTTCGGCTTCGCCGCAGTCGCCGCGGGGGCGGCGGCCGTGACGATGTCGCCAGCACAGGCAGCGACGAGCGCAGTCGCGCCGGCGGGCGGCGACATGCCGAGCGTGGATGATTTTCTGAAGGAGCTCGCCGACGCCAAGGGCGGGGAAGGCCAGTTCGCGTCCTACTATCGTCGCCGCTACTACTACCGTCCGCGCAATTACTATCGGCCACGCTACTACTATCGGCCGCGTTACCGCTGCTCGTGGCGCCGCACAGTCTGGGGCTGGCGCCGCATCTGCGGCTATTGATCTCCGTTCTTCTTGACCCTGTCGCCCCGGCTTGCGAGACCTGTCGCGCAAGCCGGAGGGCGCATTGACCGCCTACGATCCGCAGAACATCTTTGCGAAGATTCTCCGCGGCGAACTGCCATGCGAAAAGGTGTTCGAGGATGACCAGTCGCTGGCCTTCATGGACATCATGCCGCGCGCTGACGGCCACACGCTCGTTGTGCCTAAAACGCCGGCGCGAAACATCCTCGATGTCGACCCCGGCGCTCTCGCACATCTCGCCCGCAGCGTGCAGACCGTCGCCCGCGCGGTAAAGTCCGGCTTGAACGCCGACGGGCTGACGATCCAGCAGTTCAATGAAAGCGCCGGCGGACAGGTCGTCTTTCACATCCACTTCCATATTGTGCCGCGCTGGTCCGGCGTCGCGATGCGCCCGCATACGGGTGAAATGGCGCCGAAGGAAATCATTGCGGCCAACGCCGCGAAAATTCGCGCCGCCTTCAAGAGATAAGTCTCCCTCAAGAGTTACGTCTCCCTAGAGCAGAGCCGTCCCCGCCATCAGGGCGCAGACGCCCGCGATCCACGCGACGAAGACATTCCGCCGCGCAAGGAGCCAGGCGAGCCCCGCCAGGCACAGCGCGGCCCAGCGCAGCCAAGGCGGCGCCGCCGCCAAGGCGCCGGGCGGAAGGATCATCATCTGCGCGACCACGCCGGCGACGAGGCAGGTCGCGACATGCCTGACCCAGGCGAAAATTGGCGAACTGTCGTCGAATCTCGCCGCCGCAAGGACGGCGAGCCAGCGCCAGACGCCGTTCGGGATCACGGCTGCACCGACGAGCAGACCAAAGACGGCGACGTTGGAAGTGAGCCAATCGGAGGCGTTCATTGCTCCTCCGATTGGGCGCGCTCGACCATGAAGGCCGCGGTGCCGCCAAGGAGTCCGGCGAGGAAAAGCGCGGCGGCAGGCCCAAGCCAAATGCCGAACAGAGCCGTCAACGCAAACCCCGCCCCGATCGCGAGCCAGTCGGCGCGAATGCTTGCGCCTCGCAGCAATGAAAGCGTGAAGAAAGTGGGCGTCATGAAGAGCAGACCCGCGCCGATGGAGGCCGGAACTTCGCCTGCCAGCGCATAGCCGACCGCTGTGAAACACGTCGCAACCGCCATGCAGGCGGCTCCGAAGCCGAAAAAATACGGCAAGCGAATCTCCGGCGGCAGGGCCGGCAGGCGCCGCATCGACTCGACCCAGGTGGTGACGGCCACAAAGTGCGAGGCTGCAAGCAGCGTCGCGCGTGATGCGCCCCCGGCCCGGAGATGCGGCATCAGCGATGCAGTCATGGGCGTCAGCCGGATCGCCGTCAGCGTGACTGCGAGTGCGATTGCTGGCACTGAGGCGCCAGCGCCAAGCGTTGCGAAAAACACGACCTGCGCCGGGCCGGCCCAAACCAGAACTGTCGAGAGAATAGCGCCGAGGAACGGAAATCCCACATCGCGCGCCAACGGACCGACGCCCATGAGCGACGCGCCGACGATCCATGCCGGCAGCTTCAGCGCGCCGATGGCTCCTTGTCGGAACGCCGCGATCGGCGCGTGCGAAAGACCCATCGGCGCCTCGTCACGCAGACGCCGTCAGCGCCGGACCTTGTCTTGGATCGTGCGCATGTCGTTCAGCGCCGGAACAGCCTCTCTCAGGCTTTGCCAGGTCACGACGCCAATGAAGTAGACAAGCACGATGATCGTCGGAAGCAGAACCCAAGAGATGAGTTCTTCATTGCGCTTCCGCTTCTGGCGGCGCTCGTATCTCGTCGACGGCATTGTCGGCCCTTGGCGTCAGCGGCGGACGCCTATTCGGGGATAAGCGGAACCTTTGGAACGGTCCTCACCGTCGGTCCCGGCTTTCCGTCGTTCTTGGCGGCCGCGCGCTTCCTACCTGCTCCCTCTGCGCCTGGGGAAGAGGATTTGGGCGAGCTCCGCTTTTTCCGCCGCTCTGTGGCCTTTTCGACATCCTTCTCTGGCTTCGGCGTGGTCGGACCCGACGGGAACTCGAAACCGAGGACCTTCTGGCCCTTGATCTCGTCGAAGGTGACCATCACCCGGACCGCGCCGCCGCTCTTGAGGCGTCCAAACAGAACTTCGTCCGCAAGCGGCGTCTTGATCGTAGACTGGATCAGGCGAGCCATCGGGCGGGCGCCCATGGCCCCATCATAACCATTGTCCACGAGCCACTCGCGCGCCTCGTCGGTCAATTCGATCGTAACGTTTCGATCCGCGAGCTGGGCTTCGAGCTGCATGACGAACTTGTCGACGACCTTGGCGACGACCTCCCGAGGCAATTGTCCGAACGAAATCACCGCGTCGAGGCGGTTCCTGAATTCGGGAGCGAACAGGCGGTTGATCGCCTCCAGATCGTCCCCCTCCCGCTTCTGCCGCGTGAAGCCGAAGGCCGCCTTGGCCAGGTCGGCCGCGCCGGCGTTGGTCGTCATCACGATGATCACGTTCCGGAAATCGACCTGCTTGCCGTTATGGTCCGTGAGTTTTCCGTGATCCATGATCTGCAGCAGGATGTTGAACAGATCCGGATGCGCCTTCTCGATCTCGTCGAGAAGCAGCACGGAATGCGGATGCTGGTCGACGCCGTCGGTCAGCAGACCGCCCTGATCGAAACCGACATAACCTGGGGGCGCGCCAATGAGGCGGCTTACCGTATGGCGCTCCATGTACTCGGACATGTCGAAGCGGATGAGCTCGACGCCCAGCGCCTTGGCGAGCTGGCGAGCCACCTCGGTCTTGCCGACGCCGGTCGGCCCCGCGAACAGATAAGATCCGATGGGCTTTTCAGGATCGCGCAAGCCGGCGCGCGCCAGCTTGATCGCTGCGCTGATCTTCGAGATCGCGTCGTCCTGTCCGTAGACGACCCGCTGCAATGACTGCTCGAGATGCTGAAGCACCTCGGCGTCGTTCTTCGAGACCGTCTTCGGAGGGATCCGGGCCATTGTCGCGATGGTCGTCTCGATCTCCTTGACGCCGATCGTTTTCTTGCGCCGGTTCTCCGGCACCAGCATCTGCGACGCGCCGGTCTCGTCGATCACGTCGATCGCCTTGTCCGGCAGCTTGCGGTCGTGAATATAGCGGGCCGAGAGCTCCACGGCCGCCTTCACCGCCTCGTTGGTGTAACGCAGCTTGTGAAACTTCTCGAAGTAGGGCTTGAGACCCTTGAGGATTTCAATCGCGTCCGGCACAGACGGTTCGTTCACGTCGATCTTCTGGAAGCGCCGGACCAACGCCCGGTCCTTCTCAAAGAACTGGCGGAATTCCTTGTACGTCGTCGAGCCGATGCAGCGCAGCGTGCCCTGCGCGAGCGCCGGCTTCAGCAAGTTCGACGCGTCCATGGCCCCGCCCGAAGTCGCTCCCGCGCCGATCACCGTGTGAATCTCGTCGATGAACATGATCGCCTTGGGGTGTTGCTCGATCTCCTTCATCACCTGCTTCAGGCGCTCTTCGAAATCGCCGCGGTAGCGCGTGCCGGCCAGGAGCGTCCCCATGTCGAGCGCGAACACCGTTGCGTCGGCCAGCACCTCCGGCACCTCGTCGCGTACTATCTTGCGCGCCAGCCCTTCGGCGATCGCCGTCTTGCCGACGCCGGCGTCCCCAACCAGCAGCGGGTTGTTCTTCTGCCGACGGCAGAGAACCTGGATGACGCGCTGCACCTCGGCTTCGCGGCCGATCAACGGATCGATCTTTCCGGTCCGCGCCTTTTTGTTGAGGTTGACGCAGTAAGCGTCCAGCGCGCTTTCCTTTTTCTTATCCTTTTCTCCTTCGCCATTGCCGCCCTGGCGGCTTTCGCGCTCGTCCTCGACGCCGCGCGGCGCGCGCGACTCGTTCATGTCCGCGCGCTTGGCGATGCCATGACTGATGTAATTGACCGCGTCGTAGCGCGTCATTTCCTGCTCCTGCAGGAAATAGGCGGCGTGGCTCTCGCGCTCGGCGAAAATCGCCACAAGCACATTGGCGCCGGTGACCTCCTCGCGTCCGGAGGACTGGACATGGATCACAGCCCGCTGGATGACGCGCTGAAAGCCAGCAGTCGGCTTGGAATCCTCTCGCCCGTCGGTCACGAGGTTCGCCAGCTCCCTGTCGACATAGTCGAACAGGCTCTTGCGCAGAGCCTCGATGTCTACGTTGCAGGCGCGCATCACGGCCGCGGCGTCCTGATCATCAATCAGGGCGAGCAGGAGGTGTTCGAGAGTCGCGTACTCGTGCTTGCGTTCATTGGCGAGCGCCAGAGCGCGGTGAAGGGCCTGTTCCAGGTGGCGCGAAAATGAGGGCAACGGGATCTCCGATTATTTCTTTTCCATCACGCATTGCAGCGGATGTTGCTGACGACGCGCCAGATCCATGACCTGTGTCACCTTGGTCTCTGCGACCTCATAGGTGAAAACGCCGCACTCTCCGACGCCATGCTGATGAACATGCATCATAATGCGATAGGCTTCGTCGTGGTTCTTGGAAAAAAATCTCTCCAGGATATGCACGACAAACTCCATCGGGGTGTAGTCGTCGTTCAAGAGAAGCACCCGGTAGAGATTGGGGCGCTTGGTTCGAGTTTTGGTGCGCGTGATGACCGCCGTGCCCGGTCCCGAGCCATTGCCGCCTTCCGTCGGTCGGCCGTCCTTGGGGGCGCCGGCGGAGCGCATCGGAAGCATCCTGCGCGAGGGTAAGCTCAACTGCCTTCTCCTGCAGAAGGGCGGCGTGAGCGAGTCAGCCCGCCCTTCACTCAGCAATGTATAGTCGAGGCGTCCTGTTCGCCAGAGTCCTCAGATCGAGGCATTCTCTATGCCAATTGGGCAATAAAAAAGCCCGGCATGGGCCGGGCTGAGATTTTTCGTCTGAAGGACGCTTACTTGGCGGGCTTGGCAGCCGCAAACATGGTCTCATAGGGCTTCACCGCATCGCGGGCGGCGGACTGGTACAGGTCGCCAACCTTGGCGGCGTAGGCGACGAAGCTCTCATACGCCGACTTTGCGTAATCCGTCTGGATCTCGAAAGCCTTATCGATCGACTTGGCGCCGAGCACCTTCTCGGCGACCGACGCAGCGCCCTCGAGCGATTTCTTGGAATAGTCCGCCGTCTCCGCCGCAACCGCCTGGGCGGTCTTGGAAAAGGAGCCGAAAGACTTTGTGGCGTTTTCGAACGCGTCCTTACCGACTTTCTGGAAATCTTCGAACTGGGTAAGCATGGGCTGAGTTCTCCGTGGGGCGACCCTCGGGGTCGCAGATATCGGACTAGGCCGGGGGCACGCGGCCTGCCCCCTCATGTGCATTGCACAAAAAAATGTCAAGGAAATTTGTGCGACGCAATACGGGCGCTTTTGCGCCCTCCTCAATTTCACATCCAGTTAAGGATAATCGCGCGTCTTACGCATTCTTGCGCCAGCGATCCGAGCCTTAACCACCCCGTAACCCCAATAATTTTATCTTTCCCGAGTGCCGCGTCGGCCACGGGCCGAGGTCGGCGCCAGCGGTGGGTGGCGTCTAGCGGGGACGAGTAATGCGTATAAGTGGCGTTGGCGTTATGCGTACGGCCGGCCTGATCGCATGTGCGATCGGCGTCGGCGTCACGGTCCTTGTGGCGACTGCAGATCCTGCCGAAGCGGCTCGCCGCCGGCGCTTCAAGCGGATAGCGCTCTATGCGCCGCCGACCGCTTCGATGGTGGTCGACGCCAAGACCGGCAGGGTTCTCCACGCGAGCAATCCGGACGCCGTGCGGCATCCTGCTTCGATTACGAAAGTCATGACGCTTTACTTGTTATTTGAACAACTTGAACGCGGCCGCTTCAATCTTGCTTCACCGCTGCGGGTGTCAGCGAACGCAGCCAGCCAGGCTCCGTCCAAACTGGGATTGCAGCCCGGCGAGACCATCGCAGTAGAAGACGCCATCAAAGCGCTGGTCACCAAATCTGCGAACGATGCCGCAGTGGTGATCGCGGAAAACATCGCCGGCTCGGAAGAAGCTTTCGCGCAGCTCATGACCCGCAAGGCGCACGCCATCGGGATGAGCCGCACGAATTATGCGAATGCGTCCGGCCTCCCCAATGCGGAACAAATTACCACCGCCCGCGACCTGGTTACGCTTGGGCGCGCAATTCAGGACCGATTCCCTAAATATTATCCGTACTTTGCTACGCGTTCTTTTGAGTATGAGGGAGCCTACTACGGGAACCATAACCGGCTTCTCGGAAGGATCGAGGGAATTGACGGCATCAAGACGGGCTTCGTCAGAGCCTCCGGGTTCAATCTTCTGACGTCCGCCCGTCTCGACGGCAGGCACATAGTCGCCGTGGTCCTCGGAGGGCGGTCCGGCCGTTCCCGCGACGCGCTGATGGCGTCGCTGGTCACGTCATCGATGGGCCGGGCCTATGCCGGGGCGCGGATCGCGCCGACGGTCGGCGAAACGACGTTCGCGTCGGCTGAGCGTCCAACGGAAATTCTCAAGGTCGCCGCTTCCGCGAATCCGACGCCGGACGAAGCGCCGCGCGCCATCATCCGCCTAGCCGCCGTCCGGACCGCCGACCTTTCCGATTCGAGGCCGGCGCCGATCACGACCTCGTCGATCTCGCCACCCAGGCCGATGGCCCGTCCGCTAGAAGCCTCAGCTGCGAGGCCGGTCGCGGCTAACGTGGCTATCATCCCTCCGCTGCCCTCTCCGATCGCGCGCTCGACCCACGAAACGGAAACGACTTCCGCGCCCCGGTCCGTTGCGGCCTACGCGCCAGTGCAGACAGCCTCCGCAGCTCCTGCCCGGCCGACGCCAGCGAGCGCTCCGGCCGCCACCACTACGGCCGTCGCCAAAAGCGCTGCGCCCTCGCACCCGTCAAGCTGGGTGATCCAGCTCGGCGCGACCGAGGACGAGGCCAAGGCGAACGCCGTGCTGGCCCGGGCGAAAGCCAAGTCGCGCGCTGTCGCGAAAGCTTCGCCGTTCACCGAGCGCATCACCAAGGACGGCGCGACGCTCTGGCGGGCGCGGTTCGCCGGCTTCGATTCCGACGAAGCGCAGGCCGCCTGCAAGGCGCTCAAGCGCGACGGGTTCAACTGTTTTGCGGCGCGCGGGTAAGGAGGCGTCGATGGCGTTTCAGAGTTTCCTGCAATCAGCCCGCGAGGACGCTGGCCTCGTTCACGATGCAGCCGCCCAGGCGCTTCCGAATACCTCGGCGCTGTCGGGGTTCCGGCCCCTCATCAACGCCCAGGAACTGTTGAGCATGCTCGTCGGCATGCGCGGCCGCTTCCGCGCGGTGGCCGCGCCTAGGGCCCACATCCGAATGAGTGTCTATCTCCCTGACGGCCGCCCTGCCGTGGAGATCAGCCTCGGAGGACGCTAAGTGCTAGTGACGAAGGCCTGACGCAGACCGACAACCGCCCGCGGCATTGGCTGCAACAAAGGCAGGCGAATCCTTCCGATCCAGCAACAGGAATTCATATCGATCATCGAGGCTCCGCCACTCCTCGAACAGATCGCTGGCGTCTTCGCGACGATCAATCGAAGCGAGATAGGCCTCGAGAGCCACACCCGCCGCAGCCCTCGCTTCGGCCACTTCGCGCAGGCGATGAAGAACGACATCGCACTCATCAATAAGCCCGTCATCGCTCAGGCGCACGATCAGCCAGCCGGAGGGCGTTGGATCGATCCTGTATGCGGTTTGAAGGGCTGCCCCGTGGCAGTCGATCGCAGCCAGATCAGTGCAGGACTCGGTGGATGGAAGGGGATTCCTCACAAGGCGCATAGATGCAGCCCTCATCGTTGAATTTTGCGCGAAGCATGACGAACGCCGCTTCGCAGCGCCGCGCTTCCTGTCGCTCCGCATTCGCCTCATGAAACTCAAGGAGCGTCGTTGCGAAGCGGTCGATCGCGGCCATGGCTTCGGCATGCGCGAACGCAACGCGCGCCGTGCGGAACAGCCTGACCTCGCGCTCGTCGAGCGCGCCGGAATCGAGGTCGCGCATCTGGACGAGATAGCCATCGGTAATCGCTACGACATCGTAACGGTACCCATAGCCTTCGGAACTCCCGATCCACATGGACGACTCCTGATCCAGTCGGGAGCAATCTGCACGCCCAATGCGACAAACTTTGTGCGGTTGCGCACAATGCGGCAAAGCACCAAACGTGGATCAGAGCAATCCGAGGCCAGCCAGCTCGCGGCGCAATTCTTCCGGCATTTCAGCGATTTGCCCGGCGGTCTTGGCGGTCAGATCGCGCGGCGCTTCCTTATCCTCCAGATAGCGCCAGCCCTGAAACGGGCGGCATGGCCGGGGCTCGACCGCGACGACACGGGAATCAAGCGCCAGATGGCAGCGCCCGATTCCCTGATCGTCGGTGAAGGGGCGGACCTCCAGCAATCTCTGGCGGGCCGATACCTGCCCCTTGATGACCCAGAAGAGCGAACCTCCGGGATTGGCGAGATCCAGCCGTCTCGGAACCATTCGGGTTGTGTGGAGCTGCTCGGGCTTCTGCTTGCGTCGCTTCATCTCGGCGAGCCGCAGTGCGATCCATTCCTCAAGATCAGCGATCGATTCAGCGCCAACGCACAGCTTGATCAGGTGGAGCGGCATCCGCACTGATTAGCACTTCGATCAGGCATGACCAGCTTATGCGGCGGCGCCATCCACAGCGGCGGCGCTTCCCCCTCCTCAACGGCTGAACGACCTTCCGTGAACCAGCAGCGCGTGGAAAATGGGATAGAAACAGGCGAACAGCGCAAGCGTCCAGAACGCCAGCACGGTGCGGAAGATTGCGTTGTGAACCTCACGGTCGAATATCTTCTCTCCGTTGCGATCGAGGCAGGCCTCCATGGCGAACTGGCGCGCCGTCCGACTGCTGTAAGTCGGCCGCGCAAGCTGCCCGGTCTCGGGGCAGAAGTAGCTCACAACCGGGCCGGCAAGGTTGAGCACGCCGCTCTGGGACGTGATGGGCCAGCAGAGCGTCGTCGCAAGCAGCAGTGAGAGAACGAAGGCTATCGCCGCTCCCTTGAGCGACTGGACGCGTGCCCTTCTCATGGCCCGCTTCTGGAAGGAGAGCCCGTTTGTGGACGCAAGGGTGCTCATCCGCAGTCGTCCTCGATGAGCGAGCCATGCACCCATCCCGATCCGTTCGGCGGATCGTAACCCGCGTCGCGGGGCTGCTTGAAGCGACCGCCCTTCCACCAAGTCGCCTTGATCCACATGCCGCGACGGTCGCTGTGCGCCTGGATCTCGTCACCCACGCGCATCCTTGCGACCAGGCGGGCTGTTCCGCTCGGGCCGGCGCGCAGGGCGACGAACCCGTCGCTTGTGGATCTGATGTTGCAGAAGGCCGTGGCGCCCGCATCGGTCGCCGTTAAAAGGGCGGCGACGAGCGCCCCCCCAACGAAGATTGATTTCATGATCTTCCCCTCGCGCCCGGCTGCGCCAGGCTCGTCGCCTCGCCCGCCTTATTCCGTCCGGCAGCGCCCCCGGGCGTGCGCTGGAGCACATGCTCAGGTTTCAAACCGTCGCGTTGGTTTCGCGGGCGGCAGCCCAAAGATCGCCGTCTGCTTACGCCGGCTCAGGCCACGCCTTCTGCTCGGGACGGAGCTCTTCGATCGCGTGGCAAAGGCGCAGGACGCCAAGATCGTCGAAGCGCTGTCCAATGACCTGCACGCCGAGCGGCAGTCCTTCCTTGCTGGCGCGCCAGTTCACGGACGCCGCCGGCTGCTCCGAGACGCTGAAGGGAACCGTGAACGCGATATGCGGAAACGGCGCACGTGGATCGTTGCCGGGCGAAGCGGCGCTTGCGTCGTAAGGCAGGATCGGCGACGTCGGCGAAATGAGGAAATCGAATGCGCCGAGGGCGTTCACCGCCGCTTCGCGCATTGCCATGATCTGCCCGTAGGCAGACATCACGTCGGGGCCGCTGAAGTCCTTCGCGCGCCATGTCGCCCATTCCACGATGAAGGGCAGCACCTTGTCGCGCGTCGCGCCGTCCATGGCGAGGATGTCGTTGCATGAGCGCGCCTCAAAAAAGCGCGTCCAGCCCTCCATCATGTCCGACGTCAGAAAGCTCTTTATCTCGGCGACGGTCGCCCCCGCATCGGCAAGCGCCTTGGCGCATTCATTGACCGCGCTGGCGACCTGCGGATGCGGCTTGAAGCCGACGCCCATCTCCCGCAGCACGCCGATGCGCAGTCCTTTCAGCTTGAACCTCTTCAGCTTGGCCGCGTAGTCGATCTCCTCGTAGGGAAGGTTCATGAAGTCGCGGCGGTCGGGCTTCGTCAGCGGGCCCATCAGCATCGCAGCATCGGCGACCGTCCGCGTCATCGGGCCGGCGACTCTCCCCATGTAGGGCGGATGCGTCGGTATCCGTCCGAGCGACGGCTTGAGCGCGAAGATCCCGCAATGCACGGCGGGGAGCCGCACCGATCCGCCGATATCCGTGCCGATGTGCAGCGGTCCATAGCCGGCGGCAGCAGCCGCGCCGGCTCCTGACGACGAGCCCGACGTATTGCGGGTCAAATCCCACGGATTGCGCGTCGTGCCGTGTATCGATGAGAGCCCCGACGAGAGCATGCCGAA
>JBEVKO010000194.1:0-4006 GCA_040509705.1 Beijerinckiaceae bacterium | reverse complement strand
GGCTTTGACCGTCCGCGCGGCGGCGGCCCGCGCTCGCCGGGCAAACCGCGCCGGGATCGCTGATAAGGCCAATGCGGATTGTCGCGGGACGCCTGCGCAATCGCGCACTGAAACCGCCATCGTCGCAGGACATTCGCCCGACGTCCGATCGGCTGCGTGAGAGCCTCTTCAACATTCTTGCGCATCGCTTCGATGATGCAGCGAACAACGCGCGCGTGCTCGATCTGTTTGCGGGAACAGGTGCGCTCGGGATCGAGGCGATGTCGCGCGGCGCGAGCTTCGCGCTCTTCGTCGAAGACGGCGCCGAGGCGCGCGGACTCATTCGCGAGAATGTCATGGCGCTTGGTTTGAGCGGCGTGACAAAGATCTTTCGACGCGATGCGACGGCGCTCGGCGAGCTCGTGACGCTGGAGCCGTTCGATCTCGTCTTCTGCGATCCGCCTTATCGCAAGGGGCTTGGCGAAAAGGCGCTTGCGTCCGCCGCGCAAGGCGGCTGGCTGGAAAAGGGCGCGCTTGCAGTCGTTGAAGAGTCGGCGGATGCGCCTTTCGCGGCGCCGACGGATTTCGCGGTCGAGGATGAGCGCGCACAGGGCGAAACCATCTTGCGATTCCTGCGATACGGGAACTGAGAGAGTCTTCGCGTCGCCTCCATCCGGCCGCTACCGATTGCGCTGTGGTAGCGTGTTCGGCGGCGGATGAGGGATCATCGAGCGCGAACTTTCCGTCACCCATCTAGCGTTTACTTCGCTCCGAACCTCAACGCCGCCCGAACAGGCGCTCGATATCCGAAAGCTTCAGTTCGACATATGTCGGCCGACCATGATTGCACTGGCCGGCGAAGGGCGTCCGCTCCATCTCGCGCAGCAGCGCGTTCATTTCTTCCGGTTTCAGGCGGCGTCCGGCGCGCACGGATCCATGGCAAGCGATGCGCGAGAAAATGGCGTCGATGCGCTGCGCGATCGTCCGCGCATCGCCCCACTCATCGAGATTGTCGGCAAGGTCGAGCACCATCGTCTTGACAGGCCCGCCCGCAAGGATGCCCGGCATCTCAATCACCGCAACGGCGCCGGGGCCGAAAGCCTCGATCACGAGACCGGCCTCCGCGAGCGCCGGCGCATGTTCGAGAAGGCGCGCCGCGAGCGCAGCATCGAGATCGACGACCTCGGGTATGAGCATGAGTTGGCGCGCGACGCCTTTGCCGGCGCGCTCGGCTTTCAACTTTTCGTAGACGATGCGCTCATGCGCCGCGTGCTGGTCGACGATGACGAGGCCGTCCGCGGTTTGCGCCACGATGAAATTGTCATGAACCTGCGCGCGCGCTGCGCCAAGCGGGAAATCATCGTTTCCGAATTCGATGTCCGGCGCAGGCCGCATGTCCGCGGAGGGCGCAGGCGCGAACGAGGTCTGACGGCTTTCGGCGAAGCCGTTCCCGGTCGCCGGCCCGCGCACATGATCGAGAAATCGCGGCGCGTGGGTCGAGGCCCAATGCCGCTGGTCGTAGCGCTGCGCGACGTGCGGCCTCAGCGCTGCGAGCACGCCCGCTCCGCCGAGCGTGGAGGCGCGATGCCCGCTTTCCCCGAGCGCGTCGCGCACCGCGTTGACGATCAGCGAGCGCACCGATCCGCTATCGCGAAACCGAACCTCCGTCTTCGCCGGATGCACGTTGACGTCGACGGCGCGCGCCGGGCAGCGAAGGTCGAGCGCCACCACCGGATGTCGCCCGGCCGGCAGCGTATCTCCGTAGGCCGCTCGCACCGCTCCCATGAGGAGGCGATCTCGGACCGGCCTGCCATTGACCATGAGATAAATCTGACCGGCAGTCGCGCGATGAAACGTCGGCAGTCCGACAAGGCCGCGCACTTCAATCTCCTCGCGCACCGCATAGGCCTGCACGAGATTGCCGCGCGCATCAGCGCCAAGGATCTGGACGACGCGCTGCTCAAATCCAGACGGATCATCGGCGCAAGCCAGATAGTCGAGCATCATTCCGTCGTCGCTCGACAGCGTGAACCGAATGGCGGGATGGGCCAGCGCCAGCCGCTTCACGACGTCGGCGACTGCTCCCGCTTCGGTGCGGTCGGTCTTGAGGAATTTCAATCGCGCCGGAGTGGCTGAAAACAGATCGACGACTTCGACGCGCGTGCCGCGCTCGATTCCGGCCGGGCGGACCTTCGCCTTCCGGCCTGAGTCGACGGTGAGGGAAGATCCGTCATGCCCATGCTGACGGGAGGAGATCGTCATGCGCGACACCGAGGCGATCGACGGCAGAGCTTCGCCGCGGAAGCCGAGCGTCTCGATCGCAAACAGATCTTCGCTTTCTAGCTTCGACGTGGCGTGGCGTTCGACCGCCAACAGAAGCTCGTCCGCGCTCATGCCGCTCCCGTCGTCGATCACGCGGATCAGGCGCCGCCCTCCGGCCTCGATCGCAACTTCGATGCGGCCGGCGCCGGCGTCGATGGCGTTCTCCGCCAGTTCCTTCACCGCCGCGGCCGGCCGCTCGATCACTTCGCCGGCGGCGATGCGGTCGATGAGGACAGGATCGAGGAGGCGGATTGGCATCTTCGTTCGAGCGCTACTCTGGGGATGATCGGGGAAGCTGCGACAATGACGTCGAACACGTCATGGCCCGCCTCCGTCAGGCCGCCATGGTGGTCGATGCGCCGACGAGCCGGCGCGCTTCGAGCGCACTCATCGGCTCGCCGAAGAGATAGCCCTGCGCATATTCGCAGCCGAGCTGGTAGAGCTCGATCGCATCGCCCTCGGTCTCGGCGCCTTCAGCGATCACCGACATGCCGAGGTCGTGCGCCATCGTGACCATGGTGCGCAGAAGAACCGAGCGCGAGCCCTTGCGGTTCTCGCGCACGAATGACTGATCGATCTTGAGCGTGTCGAAGGTGAAGCGCTCGAGATAGGCGAGCGATGAATGGCCGGTGCCGAAATCATCGAGCGACAGGCCGGCGCCGAGGGCGCGAATGCGCTCGAGCATCTTGGCCGCATACTCCGGGTTTTCCATCACCAGGCTTTCGGTGAGCTCGAGCTTGAGCGTGCCGGGAATGAGGCGAACGCGCGCCAACAGATTCTTCACGTCCTGCAGAAGATCGTGCCGCAGGAGCTGGCGGCTCGAAATGTTGACGCTGGCGAAGATCGGCGGATCGACATCGAGGGCCTGCTGCCACGCGGAAAGCTCACGCGCGGCGCGGTCCATCGCATAGGAGCCGAGATCGATGATGAGGCCGGTCTCCTCCGCGATCGGGATGAAGTCCTTCGGCGGGATGCGACCAAGCCGCGGATGGTCCCAGCGCAGCAGCGCCTCGAACCCAGCGATGGTGCGGTCCTCGAGCCGGACGATGGGCTGATAGACGAGCGTGATCTCCTGCCGGTCGAGCGCGCGCCGCAAGTCAGCCTCGATGCTGATCCGATCGTCGCGCTCGCGCCGCATCGCCGGACGAAACACCTGGATGCGATCGCCGCCGAGCTTCTTGGCGTGGGCCATCGCGAGTTCGGCGTTGCGCAGCATGTCTTCCTTCGTCGTGTTGCTCTGGCCGTCGGCAAGCGTCAATCCGATCGAGGCCTTCAGGAAGATTTCGCGGTCGCCGAATCCGAAGGGCGTGCCGAGCGTCCGTCGCACCATGTCGGCGAAAGCGGTGATGCGCTCCGGTTCGCGCTCCGACACCAGGATGATGGCGAATTCATCGCCGCCTATCCGGCCGAGCGTATCCGGCGGCCGCAGGATACGGCGCAAACGGCGCGCCAGCGACATCAAAATGGAATCGCCCGCGGCCAAGCCGATCGTCTCGTTGATCTGCTTGAAGCGGTCGACATCAATGGCGAGCACGGTCGGACGCATCGCCGGATCCGCCTTCGCCATCGCCAGCACGCCTTCGAGCCGGTCGAGCAGCAACGCCCGGTTCGGCAGTCCTGTGAGATTGTCGTGCACCGCATCCTGCAGCATGCGCTCCTCGGCCTGGCGCGCATCGGTGACGTCGGCGAGCGTGCCCATGATGCG
>JBEVKO010000193.1:0-3825 GCA_040509705.1 Beijerinckiaceae bacterium | reverse complement strand
ATTGCCGCCATCCTCGGAATCGAAAAGGTCGGCGTCAGGCGCTGGTCGGCGCTGCTGGTCGGATCGCTTGGAGTGGTCGTGATGCTGCGCCCCGGCGTCAGCGGCCTGACGCCCTATGCGCTGCTGGCGCTGGCCTGCACGATTTTGGTCTCGATCCGCGACCTCGTCACGCGCCGGCTCGATCCGGAGGCGCCGACCATCGTCGTCACCCTCGGCATGGCGTTGTCGGTCGGCGGGGCGGGAGCGCTGCTCGGGGCTCTGGAAACCGGCTGGCGCTGGCCGACCCAACAGGAGGCGGCCTGGCTCGGCGTCGCCGGCGTCGCGGTTTCGATCGGGAACTTCATGGTCATCGAAGCTTTCCGTCGCGCCGACATCGCGGTGGTCTCGCCATTCCGCTACACGTCTCTCGTGCTCGCCTCGCTCTACGGCTTCGTCATCTGGCGGGAATGGCCCGATCTGTGGACCCTCGCCGGCTCGGCGCTGATCGTGGGCAGCGGGCTCTACACGATCTGGCGCGAGAGGGTCCGGGCGCGAGAGGCGGCTGCTGCGGCGGGATGCAAAGCATGAACGAGATGACGGCTGTGCGCGCTCCTTCGCCGCATCTCGTGCTGCTGGTGGCGTTATCGGCGCTACAGCCTATGGCTCTCAACATCATTGCGCCGTCGACGCCGGAACTCGCCCGTCAGTTCAACACCGATTATGCGACGGTGCAGCTCACGCTCACCGCCTACCTGATCGCCGTCGCCACGTCGCAGCTCATTACCGGTCCGTGGTCGGATCGGTCGGGACGTCGCCCCGTCGTGCTGTTCGGATGCGCGACGTTTCTCGTCGGCTGCCTCTTCGCCGCCATCGCGCCGACGATTGAAGCGCTGATTTTCGCGAGGGTCGTGCAAGCAATCGGCTCGGGAACAACTTTCGCCATGGCGCGCGCCGTCATCCGCGACACCTCGCAACGCGACGAGGCTGCAAGCCGCATCGGCTACATGATGGTGGCGATGCTGGTCGTGCCGATGCTGTCGCCGACTGTCGGCAGCCTGATCGACCGCTTCATCGGATGGCAGGCGATATTTTTCATGATGGCCGTTGTCGGGACGATCTCGCTCGCTCTGGTTTGGACGCGTCTCCCCGAAACAAACATCACGCGCGACGCGCAGGCGTCGTTCGGAAAGCTCGCCAGCGCTTTCCCGACGCTCCTGAGCAACCGCGCCTTTCTCGCCTACACGCTCTCGGTCTGCGCGACCTCGGGCCTGTTCTTCAGCTTCGTCGCCGGCGCGCCGCACGTCGTAGTCGTCTCCATGCGCCAAGCGCCGGAGGTCTACGCGCTCTGGTTCATCGTGCTGTCCGGCGGCTACACGATCGGCAACTTCCTCGCGGGACGTTTTGCCGGGCGCCTCGGCAGCGAGCGCCTGATCCTCATCGGCACATGGGTCACCCTCGTCGCGATGATCGTTCAGGCGGCGTGGGCGATGATGGCCGAATTGACGCTGAGCGTGCTGTTCGTCCCGGCCTTCCTGGTCACGCTGGGCAACGGGATCACCATTCCCGGCGCGTCCGCATCCGCCCTGTCGGTCCGGCCCGATCTCGCCGGCTCCGCAGCGGGATTGTCCGGCGCCTTGCAGCTCTGGACGGCGGCGGCGGCGTCCTGGCTGACGGGCCACATCGTCACGTCGTCTCCCAAGGGGCTCATCGGCATCATGCTCGCCTGCGCCATCGCCGGAGCGCTCGCCCTGATGATCCCGCGCACACTGCCCAAGCAATAATCGCCAGCATAGAGGCGGGAGAAATCGCCGCCGCCCGTGATATGTCTTGGCCTCGATGAAAAGATGCGCTACGCGCGAAAGAGCCGGTTCAAAACCCGCCAAGACGGGCTGGCCGGCAAGGGTTCGAGAGGCGTATCGGGGAGAGCCTATGGACAAGCTCGGATGGACCATCGCCATCTTCGCGGCGATGTTCGCCTTGGTTCTTCTGAGCCTTCGCCTGTGCGGACACCTCCTCCCCTTGGCGAATTCGGTCGACAAGATCACAAAACAGCTCGGCGTCGTCGCGAATTGGCTCGTCCTGCTCGCGGCGCTTGTCAGCGCCGGGAACGCGTTCAGCCGCTATGTGGGGCTTGGCAGTTCGAACGCCTGGCTCGAGCTTCAATGGTATATGTTCGGGGGCATGGTTCTGCTCGGCGCGCCGTACACGCTGCGCGTCAACGAGCATGTGCGGGTCGACCTGTTCTACGGCGTAGTCTCTGACCGCACGCGCCATTGGATCGATCTTCTGGGCGGCGCCCTGTTCCTCCTGCCGATGTGCATCCTGATGATTTATTTCAGCTGGCCGTGGTTTGTTGATTCCTGGCTCCAGAACGAGGCGTCGAACAACGCCGGCGGACTCATTCGCTGGCCGGTGAAACTCCTGATCCCGCTTGGCTTCGCCGTCCTCGCCATTCAGGGGTTGTCGGAGATCATCAAGTGCGCCGCGGCGCTCCGGGGCTACCACGTTCACGAATACGCGTACGAGAAGCCGCTCCAATGATCAGCGTCATCAAAGCAAACCTTGGCCCCGTCATGTTTGGGGGCCTCGTAGTTTTCCTGTTGATCGGTTATCCGGCCGCCTTCTCGCTTGCGGCTGTCGGATTGTTCTTCGGCTTCATTGCGATCGAACTCGGCATCTTCGACATCTCGTTCCTCGGCGCCATTCCGTTCCAGCTCTATTCGATCATCTCGAACGATCTTCTGCTCGCGATCCCGTTCTTCACCTTCATGGGCGCGATCCTGGAACGATGCGGCCTCGCGGAAGACCTGCTCGATTCGATCGGTCAGCTGTTCGGGCCCGTGCGGGGCGGCTTGTCTTACGCAGTGATCTTCGTCGGCGCCATTCTCGGAGCCATCACCGGAACGGTCGCCGCCTCGGTGATCGCGATGGGCGTCATCTCGCTGCCCGTGATGATGCGCTACAAATACGATATGAAGCACGCGACCGGCGTCATCGCGGCGTCGGGCACGATCACGCAGCTCATACCGCCGTCGCTGGTGCTGGTTGTGCTTGCCGACGTCATGGGCAAGTCGGTTGGCGACATGTACGCCGGCGCGATCGGACCCAGCCTCGTGCAGGTCGCTCTGTTCTGCATCTGGGTCGCCGTTCTCAGCATCATCCGGCCGCAAGATATTCCGGCGCTTCCGATGGAGGCGCGAACGCTGCGCGGATGGGCGCTCGCCTGGAAATGCGTGCGAGGCATCGTGCCCTCGGCCGCGCTGATCTTCCTCGTGCTCGGCACGATCTTCATGGGACTCGCCACACCGACGGAAGCCGGCGCGATGGGCGCGGTCGGCGCGATGGCGCTCGCCGCCATGTACCGCACCCTGACGTGGAAACTGACCTATCAGGCGATGGCGTCGACCATGCGGATCACAGCCATGGTGGCTTTCATCCTGATCGGCGCGCGCGTCTTCAGTCTCGTCTTTCAGGGCGTCGGCGGCGGCCTGTGGATCGAGCATCTGCTGACGCAATTGCCGGGAGGCATCGTCGGCTTCCTGACATTCTCGATGATCTTCATCTTCTTCATCGCGTTCTTCCTCGATTTCTTCGAGATCGCGTTCATCATCGTGCCGCTGCTGACGCCCGCCGCCGACAAGCTCGGGATCGATCTCATCTGGTTCGGCCTGCTGATCTGCGCCAACATCCAGACCAGCTTCATGCATCCGCCCTTCGGATTCGCACTGTTCTACCTGCGCGGCATCGCACCGCCTGAAGTGAAAAGCCGCGACATCTACCTCGGTTCGATTCCGTGGATCGTGCTGCAGCTCATTCTGGTCGGCCTGATGATCTTCTGGCCGGGAA
>JBEVKO010000192.1:0-6964 GCA_040509705.1 Beijerinckiaceae bacterium | reverse complement strand
GGGAACCTTTTTGTCCGGATCATGCAGAAACGTCGTTGCAACGCGCTCGATCTTGCCGCCGGAAAAGTCCGCTTTCAGACGATGAAAAAAGAGCATCGCGTCCGGCGAGTTCGTCTTGGCGCCGAAGCCATTGTCTGTCAGCACCAGAAATTCATTGCCGCCCAGCGACCGGATGTCGGAAAATCCTTGAACGGGCTGTCCTTCAAATGGGACCTTGAGCCCGGTCGGGCGGCCGCCGGAAAGGCCCATGACGGCGCCAATTGTGTCAATGCGTTTTCCTTCGGTGAATTTGCCGGAGACCTTGAGGTCGGCGGGCGCGTCCGCTGGCGCTGCGACGAAACTGGCGGCGGGCAGTGTCGCACGCCCCAGCAGCCGCGCCGGAAATTCCGGCGGCGTCTCTGAGGCAAAGCCGAGCGACAGCGACGAGATGAGCAGAGGGAAGGCGGCGACGAGGGCGCGCATTGCGGGTCACTCCATTGGCGTCTCGGTCGTGGCGCGCCGCGATTTCATTCCGACGACGGCAAAGCGACAATTTGATGAATTCAACACGGCGCCATTCCCGCATGGCGTCTCGCCGGCGGATCAGCGTCCGTACTTCGCCAGGCTTTCTGCGAGATCCTTGTATTCGTGGCATTCGCCGCAGAGCGTTTTCAGACGCGCCAGATTCTTCCTCGCGGATTCAAGATCGCCTGTCTCGATAAACCACTCGCCCTGATATTCGAGCGCCGGAAGATAGTTCGGATTGATCGAAAGCGCTTCGTCGTAGAAGGCTTTCGACGTCGAATAGTCCTTCATCTTGCGATGTGAATAGGCAATCCAGTTTGAAATCTCAGGCGACGGGGGGTAGTCCTCGCGCAAATTCATCAGGAGCGCGATCGCCTGAGGAAAGCGGCCGGCGGCGATGTGACTGCGTGCGTCGCGAAAATCGGGATTCATCTCGAGAGTTTCGGTCGCAAGCCCGCGCGCTGCCGACGGATCAGGAGCGAGCGCGACCAGGAGCAGGAATGTGGTGAGGACCCGTGACATGGACCAAGTATTTTCCGCCTCCATGACGCCGCCGTGACATCGGGAGCCCTGTCGGCACAAAGCGTAGGCTGCGGCGTTGATCCCGCGAAAATTGCGTCCGAGGGCGTCTCGATGGATGTTTCGGTCGACAAGGTCTGCGAAATCATTACCCGTCTGCGAGCAGTCGAGATGAGGAAGAGGTCACCGATACCGACAGCGGCTCCAACCCGTCGACCACGGCGCAGACTCGTAATCCTGACGCCTCCTGCCATCTGCTGTCAGGAAGGGGTCTCGCTTTCGCCGCGGACTCCGCCCATATAGCGCCGATGCCAAAAACTCCCCGCGATCCCGCGCGGCCCACCCGCGCGAAGGCGAGCAAACCCGCGCTGAAGCCGCTCGACGACCATCTCGCGAGCCTCCTCAACCCTGGCATCGGCCGCGGCACCGCGGGTCCCGGCGCGGCGGCCTCTGACCGTCGCGGATTGTCGGACCGCCCGCAATCCGATTTCGATCCCGGACCGGTCACAGGCGTCGATTCTCGGCTCGCCAAGGCGCTCGGCCTTTCCGATTCGAAACCAGGCGCAGCCAAGACGCGCGGATGGGGCAAGGGCGGCGGCCAGTTC
Organism: Beijerinckiaceae bacterium; assembly: GCA_040509705.1. Lineage (GTDB taxonomy): Bacteria > Pseudomonadota > Alphaproteobacteria > Rhizobiales > Beijerinckiaceae > Terrirubrum. The sequence continues at coordinate 5,336 of JBEVKO010000192.1, read as the reverse complement.
AAGCCGGAGCGCTGGGTCGACGAGGTTCCGGTGGCGGGCTCCCTGACTGACGGCGAGCAGATCCCGCGCCAGCCCGTGGCTTTAAACGACGCCGCGGACGCCTACCGCTTCGGCGGCATGACGGGGGCCGACGCCACGGCGAAGTCGCTCGAGCAGCTTTTGCGCGACGGCAGCCCGTTCATCGACAAGGATCGCGCCTGGACGCCGCATCGGCCCGCGAGACCGGAAAAGTCGGAGGGGGGCGTCAGCTTTAGGATTACGACCGACTTTAGACCCTCGGGCGACCAGCCGCAGGCGATTGCCGAACTCGTTGACGGCGTGTGCCGCTTCGAGCGCGACCAGGTTCTGTTGGGCGTCACCGGTTCCGGCAAGACCTTCACGATGGCGAAGGTGATCGAGGCTACGCAGCGCCCGGCGCTGATCCTTGCGCCTAACAAGACGCTCGCCGCGCAGCTCTATGGCGAGTTCAAGAGCTTTTTTCCCGACAACGCCGTCGAATATTTTGTCTCATACTATGACTACTACCAGCCGGAAGCATATGTCCCGCGTTCCGACACCTACATCGAGAAGGAGTCCTCGATCAACGAACAGATCGACCGCATGCGCCACTCCGCAACGCGCTCGCTGCTCGAACGCGACGACGTGATCATCGTCGCCTCGGTGTCATGCATCTACGGCATCGGTTCAGTCGAGACCTACACGGCGATGACGTTCACGGTGCAAGTTGGCGACCGCATCGACCAGCGCCAGCTCATCGCGGATCTCGTCGCGCTGCAATACAAGCGATTGCAGGGAGACTTTCAGCGCGGATCCTTCCGCGTGCGCGGCGACGTCATCGAGATTTTCCCCGCCCACTATGAAGATCGCGCCTGGCGCGTCGGACTCTTTGGCGACGAGGTCGAATCGATCCAGGAGTTTGATCCGCTTACGGGACAGAAAACTAGCGATCTGAAATTCGTGAAGGTTTACGCCAACTCGCACTATGTTACGCCGCGCCCGACGCTGACCCAGGCGATCAAGGGCATCAAGGAAGAGATGAAATGGCGACTGGCCGACCTCACGCGGACCGGCCGCTTGTTGGAGGCGCAGCGCCTCGAACAGCGCACGGTTTTTGATCTGGAGATGCTGGAAGCAACCGGCTCATGCAACGGCATCGAGAACTATTCGCGCTATCTTACGGGTCGCAAGCCGGGCGAGCCGCCGCCGACGCTGTTTGAGTACCTGCCGGACAACGCGCTGGTCTTCACCGACGAGAGCCATGTCACGGTGCCGCAGATCGGCGGCATGTATCGGGGCGACTTTCGCCGTAAGGCGACGCTTGCGGAGTACGGATTCCGCCTGCCGAGCTGCATGGACAACCGGCCGCTGCGTTTCGAGGAGTGGGACGCCATGCGGCCGCAGACCGTGCATGTGTCGGCGACGCCCGGCGGGTGGGAGATTGAACGCACGCAAGGCGTCTTCGTCGAGCAGGTGATCCGCCCGACGGGCCTCATCGATCCGCCGGTCATCGTGCGGCCGGCGCGCCATCAGGTTGCGGATCTCCTCGATGAGGTGAAGGAGGTCGCCAAGCAGGGCTACCGCACGCTGGTGACGACGCTGACGAAGCGCATGGCTGAGCATCTGACAGAGTATCTCCACGAGAACGGCGTGCGCGTGCGCTATATGCACAGCGACATCGACACGATCGAGCGCATCGAGATCCTGCGCGATCTGCGTCTTGGCGCCTTCGACGTGCTGGTCGGCATCAACCTCTTGCGCGAAGGACTGGACATTCCCGAATGTGCGCTGGTCGCGATCCTCGACGCCGACAAGGAAGGCTTCCTGCGCAGCGAGACGTCGCTTATTCAGACCATCGGCCGCGCCGCCCGCAATGTCGACGGCCGCGTCATTCTTTACGCCGACAACGTCACGGGATCGATGGAGCGCGCCATCGCTGAGACGAATCGTCGCCGTGAGAAGCAGCAGGCGTACAACGCCGAGCACGGCATCACGCCTGCGAGCATCAAACGCAACATCGCTGACATCCTCAACAGCGTCTATGAGCGCGATCGCGTCACCGTCGACAAGGGCCTTGCCGGCAAGAAGGGCGATGCTCTGGTCGGGCACAATCTCAAGGCGACCATCGCCGATTTCGAAAAGCAGATGCGCGAGGCCGCCGCCAATCTGGAATTCGAAACCGCCGCCCGCCTCCGCGACGAGATCAAGCGTTTGCAGGCGACTGAGCTTGCCATTGCGGACGATCCGCTGGCGCGCCAATCGGAGGTCGAGGATCGGGCAGGCGCTTACGCTGGTGAGCGAGCCTATGGCGACTCTGCCAACCTGCCGCCGTCGTCTTCGCGCGTGCGCAAGCCCACGGACGCCGATATGGGGCCGCACAATTTCGGCGGCGGCGAAGCCGGGCCGCTTCACGCGGGCGATCGTCCGAAAGGCGGGCAGGCGCCCGGCGGCGCCGGCTACAAGGGCAAGCGCTGGCGACGAGGCAAGTAGGCGCATTGCCTGCGCCTGTCGCGCCTCCTAAGAGCGCTATCGATGATCCTCATTGGTCAATACGACTCGCCCTTCGTCCGCCGCGTGGGCCTCACGCTCGCGCTCTACGAACTCTCGTTCGAACATCGGCCCTGGTCGGTTTTCAGCGACGGGGACAAGGTTCGCGCTCTGAATCCGTTGATGCGGGTCCCGACCTTCGTGCTCGACGACGGCGAAGTCCTGCTCGACAGCCGCTCGATCATCGACCATCTGGAAAGTCACGCTGCGCCCGAGCGCTCGCTCACCCCGGAGGACCCAAAATCGCTGCGCGCGATGACCAGAGTCGTCGCCCTCGCCCACGGTGCGGCCGAACTCGCCGCCAGCCTGTTCTACGAGCTGCGCATGCACCATGAGCCGTCGGGCGACTTTGTCAGCCGCCGCAGGTCGCAAATCCGTAGCGCCATCGCGGCGCTTGAAGCTGACCGGGCTGACCGAAATGGGAATTATTGGCTGGGCGACCGCCTCACTCACGCTGACGTCGCGTTTGCAACCGCCTACCGCTTCATCGTTGAAATCCATCCGGGCCTGTTCTCGCCGGCGCAGCATCCGGCCATTGTCGCCCAATCAGATCACCTTGAGGAAATGCCTGTTTTCAAGGCGATTTCACAACCTTTCGTTCCCCCTCCCTAGTCATTTCCGGGCGACGCAGGGGACGCCTGCGCCATGGTATCGCCAGACTTGCGGCGTCTTTTGGGGAACGGGCGCGCGCCGCGCATTCGTTGTAGACCTATTCTTCGCCCCGGAGACCGCATTGCCGACTTTCACGCGTCGCGGCGCCGCGTTGTCGTTCGCCGCGCTTGCCGCACCTTTGTTGAATCGCACGGCGCGCTCGCAGGCTCCGGCGGACTGGCGGCTGTCGAAGGAGACCGACTGGCCAGACTTCGCAAGGCGCTTCGAGGAAATCGGAACGAGCGGAACCTTCGTGATGCTTGACGCTCGTCTCGGCGGCCGCCTCGTCGCCCATCCGGGCCGCGCGCAAACCGGCTATCTTCCCTCCTCCACTTTCAAAATTCCCAACACGCTCCTCGCCCTCCATCTCGGCGCTGTGCGCGATCTCGACGAAGAGGCGTTCAGGTGGAACGGTCAGCGCTTCGTGCTCGATGGGAAGCCGGCGCTGCCCCCAGCCTGCGACGCCGATGTTTCGCTACGCGTCGCTTTCAGGAACTCATGCATTCCCGTCTACCAGGAAATCGCGCGCCGGATCGGCGCGGAAGCTTACAGGGAGTGGCTGATCAAGCTCGACTATGGCAACGCGGAAATCGGCGGCGCGCCGCTGGACGAGTTTTGGATGAAGGGCGACTTGCGCGTCAGCGCCGACCAGCAGGCGAAATTCTTGCGAAAGCTGGTGATCAAGACGTTGCCTGTCACCCCCCGCGCGACGTCACTCACCGAAGAGATCATGTTCATAGAGAAAATCGGCGACACATCGATTCATGGCAAAGGCGGCTTGGCCGTCGCCGAAAAGCCAGCGGTCGGTTGGTGGGTAGGCTATGCGCAGCGCAATGAGTCGCTCGTGCTCCTTGCGCTGAATCTCGACATGAAGAGCGAGGCGCACGGTGAGGCTCGATACGGGCTGGTGAAGGAGGCCCTTCGTCAGACCGGCCTGTTGGCCTGAGCCGCATTGGTCGGCGCTGCCGCTCGGGGAGACGACGGGTGCGCTGCAACACTCCGATGCGGGTCTATCGGATGGAAAGTCCCGACGTAGGCGTGTACCGTTCGAGCGGCGCACTCTTCGAGGCGCCTGTCGACGAAAACTTCGGGCGTACGGGCGGAGACAATCCATAGGGCGGTGCAGTGACCGCGTGGCGGTGCAACGGTCACTCTTGCGCACGCGGGGAGTGAAGCAGACGAAGATGCGCCGTGGAGCAACGAGCCCAGATGAAACAATCGCCTTTGCTGCGCCTTGCCCGTCTCACGCTCGCCGTCGCCGCCACGACGCTCTCGACGTCGAACTTGCCACTCCTCGCGCAGGAGGATTGCGCTCTCCAGCCTCTCCGCTTCCTGTGCGATGGTTGTGTGGTGCAGCGGCGCATGACAGTGCGGCGCGACGCGGGCTGCGTCGAGCGCAACCAGACAGAGACTGTGATTCTCGGAGTGCAGCTAACGGTTCGACCGCGGAACGGCTCTTTCGGCCGCAGCAGCGCCGCCCTTCAGGCCTATGTGCCAAGGAAGGGCTATGTTGGCGCCGACTACTATGAGTTCGTTTTGACCCACGAAATCGCGGGCAAACCGGCGAAGACGACGATCAAGAACTTCATCACGGTCCAGTAGGTGACGCAGCTTCAGCCAATGACGCGCAATTTGTCGCGATAGAGCCTGCCTTTCTGGACATAATTCTCGGCGGCCATCCGCAGACGCCCGATAGCGGCGGAATCGAGTTCGCGCACGACGCGGGCCGGAACGCCGACGATCAGCGCATTGGCCGGAAACTCCTTGCCCTCCGTCACGAGCGCGCCGGCGCCGACCAGCGAATTGGTCCCGATCTTCGCGCCGTTGAGAACGATTGCGCCCATGCCGATCAGCGAATTGTCGCCGATCGTGCAGCCATGCAGGATCGCCTTGTGGCCAATCGTAGCGCCGCGCCCGATGCGCATCGGAAAGCCCGGATCGACATGCAGGACGCATCCTTCCTGGATGTTGGTTTCGTCGTCAATTTTAATTGGCTCATTGTCGGCTCTGACGCTCGCATTGAACCAGACGCTTACGTCGAGACCGAGCGACACCTGTCCTACGATATGCGCGCCTGGCGCGACATACAGCCGCGAGGGGTCGGCGATGACGGGCGTCCAGTCCTTGAGTGCGTAGACGGG
>JBEVKO010000191.1:0-4451 GCA_040509705.1 Beijerinckiaceae bacterium | reverse complement strand
CGGCAAGCCCGGGGAAGCGACGCGGGCGGAAAGCGTGTCGCAGACGCTTCAGGCGATGACCGGCGAAGCGGACGCCAGGGACGGCGAAAGGGCGCGCCTCGCCGGGCGCTATGTTCTGGCGCGCGATCGCGATACCCAGGGATGCGCGCTCGAACTGCGGGCCACATCAGGGCAAAGGCCGAGGAACGGCGGCCAGGCTTGGACCGCCGCGCTTGAGCCGGGCTGCCGTGACGACGGCGTGCGCACGTTCGACCCGATCGCCTGGCAGTTCGATTCGGGCCGCATCGTCCTCGTCGCCAGGAAAGGTCACACCCTCGGCTTCACGCGGCAGCGCGACGACTCCTGGGCGAAGGACCCCGCAGCCGGGCGCCCGCTCTGGATGAGAAAGGCGCAGTGAAGCGCGGCGAGCCGGCCGCAGATTTACTTCGCCATCGCCGCCACGCTGAGACGCGGAAGCGATCCGCCGCCCGTCGCGACATCCGGCGTTGCAACTGTCCACGGATGATCGGGATAGAACTGGCGCATCATGCGGGCGACATAAGCGACAAGATTGGGAAAGCTGTTCGCCTCGCGACCAAGCGGCGAATCGAAGAACGGCGTCATCACTCCGGCCAGCACGCCGAATGTGATTCCATCAACTGAGGTCGGCCGGTCTGCGACGAGATATGGCTTGTCTCCGAGAATCGCCGCGAGAGCGACGAGCGAGCGAACACCGAGATCGACCACTTCGCTTTCGGAAAGGCGTGTCAATCCGACGCTCCACAACCGTCGCTTGATTTCGTCGAGAAGATCTTCGCGGAGCGCGGGGCGCATCGCTTCAGGCGCATCGTCGAACCAGTGCGCCGGGCCCTTCTCGAAATTCTCCTTGATGAGATAGCGCGCCGGCACAGTCGCCCAGCCGAAGTGATTTTCGATCATCCGTTCGATCGCCCAGGACTGCGCCCGTTCGAGGGGTGAAAGGCCGGCGTCGAGATCGATCTTGTATTTGATCTCGATGTGCTCGCGGATGAAATGGGAATCGGCGATCAGGCCGCCATCGTCGATGAAGGGCAATTGTCCCTTCGGCGATTCGTCGGGGTTCGCATCCTTCTTGCGATAAGGGAGGCCGGCCATTTGCAGATGGACCTCCGTCTTCGTGCAGTAGGGGCTGATTTCCGGAAGACCGAAACCGGCGCCGCCGGCGAACAAGGTGATCATGGGGCTCTCCGTCAGGGCTCGAAAGCGGACGGGCTCGACCTACGCCGAGGCTGCTGCCAACATCCTGTCAGGAGTAAACGCGCTGCTGCCATCATGCTGTCAGCAGTCATCCGCTAGAACCCGCCCATGAGACGCGCCGACCGACTGTTTCAGATCATCCAGATCCTCCGCCGCGCGCGGCGGCCCCTGACGGCCGACGCCATGGCGGCGGAACTCGAAACCTCCCGCCGCACCGTCTATCGCGACGTCGCCGCGCTCATGGCGCAGAGCGTTCCGGTGAGGGGCGAGGCCGGCATCGGCTATGTGCTAGACCGGGGCTTCGATCTGCCTCCTCTCATGCTGACGCCGGACGAAATCGAGGCGGCGGTATTGGGGGCTCAATGGGTGATGAGCCGCGGCGATCCGGCGCTGGCGCGCGCGGCGCAGGATCTTGTCGCGAAAATCAGCGTCGCCGTTCCCGAGCGCCTCAGACCTCTGGTGCTCGAGCCTGCCGCTGCGACCCCGCCCGCCTGGAACGTCAAGCCGGACCGGCTCGACATCGCGAGGGCGCGGAGCTGGGTCCGCGCCGGCCGCAAGATCGCCCTGCGCTACCGCGACGAACTTGAGCGCGAGACGGAGCGCACCATCTGGCCGATTGCCGTCGCCTATCTCGACACCGTCAGGATTCTCGTGGGCTGGTGCGAATTGCGGCAGGACTTCCGGCATTTCCGCACCGACCGCGTGATCGAGGCGGACTTCCTTTCCGAATCCTATCCGTCGCGTCCCAGCGCGCTCAGGGCGCAATGGCGCAAGACGCTTGAAGCGCGCGAGACGTCCTATTTGACAGCGAGAACGGCTGGATCCTCGCCTGATTCCGATTGCTCCACACCGATGGAGCCTGCGGCGCGCTGACGGCTTGCGCGAGAAGGTCGACGTCGGTATAGCCCCGCGACCCAACGAGGTCCCGGAAGGGATCGAAGGGGCGCGTAGCTCAGCGGGAGAGCACTACCTTGACATGGTAGGGGTCACAGGTTCAATCCCTGTCGCGCCCACCAATTTGACCCGGCCAGCCTCTCGCGGGGTCGGCTGGATGTAGACCGGACAAAGGCCATGAAAGTTCGTAACTCTTTGAAATCTCTGCGCGCGCGGCATCGCGACAACCAGATCGTCCGCCGCAAGGGCCGCGTCTATGTGATCAACAAGACGCAGCGCCGCTTCAAGGCCCGCCAGGGCTGAGGCGTCGGCTGGCCTCGGCCAGCCAATTGCAATGATGACGCCCCGGCATGTCCGGGGCTCTGTCGTTTGGGCGCAGCTCACGACCTCGTCATCTCTGACCTTTTGACGCCGGCCCGGTCCTTGCCTACCTTTCGGCCATGAGCCGATGGCCAGCTTTTCGCTCCGCCGCCCTGACGGCGAGCCTCCTCTTCGCGGCGGACGCTTTCGCCCAAGGGACGCCGCCGTCTCCTCCCCTCCCGCCACCGCGTCCCGATCAGACGAAAAAGGTCGAGCCCGTCCCGGACACGCCCAAAGGCCTCGATTCCCTGTTCGAGCGCCTCGCCAAGGCCGAGGACGAGGAGGAAGCGAAGGGTATCGCCAACCTCATCGAGCGCCGGTGGCTGCGATCGGGCTCCGATGTCGTCGACCTTCTGATGTCGCGGGGGATGTCGGCGATGCAGCAGAAGGATCAGGATCTGCCGCAGGCGATCGAGCTTTTCGACCGCGTGCTGCAGCTCGAACCCCAATTCGCTGAAGCTTACAACAAGCGCGCGACCGCCTTCTTCCTGCTCGGAGACTATCAGCGCTCGATGCTCGATGTGCGCGAGACGCTGGCGCGTGAGCCGCGCCACTACGGCGCGCTTGCAGGGCTCGGTCAGATCCTACTCGTCAACGGCGACAAGAAGCGCGCCATGGAAGCGTTTCGCAAAGCGTCGCAGCTCAATCCGCGCATGCCGAACGTCAAGGCCGTGATCGAGAGGTTGGCGCCCGACGTCGACGGACGCGACACCTGAACGTCGCCCAGGTGAGGCGCCTGGCGTCATTGTCGCTCTGGCTCCTCATCGCGTGCGCTATTGTGTTGGCGACAGGATTCATCGTGACTTTCATCGGCGCGCGTCGCATCGAGGGGCGATTTCCGCCCGAGGGACAATTCGCCGAGCTCGGCGGCGGCAACCTCCACTATGTCGATATTCCCGCGACCTCGCCCGGCGCATTGACGCTGCTGATGATTCACGGCGCGTCCGGCAACCATTCGGACATGGTGCTTGCGCTCGAAGCGGCTCTGGCGGGGCGCTACCGCATCATCAGCATCGATCGACCCGGCCATGGCTGGAGCGATCGCATTCGCGGGCGCGAGGCCGCGTCGCCGCAGCGCCAGGCGTCGCTGATCGCAGATGCGATGCGCGCGATCGGCGCGCCGCGCCTCATCGTCGTATCGCACTCGATGGCGGGGGCGGCGGCGCTGCAGCTTGCGCTCAATCATGCGGACGTCGTCGCAGGACTCGCGCTGATCGCGCCCGTCTCGCATCCATGGCCCGGCGGAATCGCCTGGTACTATGAGCCGGCGGCGCGTCCGGTAATCGGGCCGCTGTTCGCGCACACATTGACGCTGCCGCTCGGAACCTTCGGCATGCAGGCCGGCGCGAACGCGGTCTTTGCGCCGCAGAAGCCGCCACCGAACTATATCGTCGATGCGAAGATTCCGCTGGTTCTGCGGCCGCCGAGTTTCGAGGCCAATGCGCAGGACGTCGCTTCCTTGAAGTCGTTCGTGACGGCGCAATTCGCGCGGTACGCTTCAATCGCGACGCCGGTTGCGATCGTCGCCGGCGACGCCGATGCGACCGTGTCGCCGACCATCCATTCGCACGCGCTCGCGGCGCAGATCGTCGGCGCGGAGCTTACGATTCTACCGGGCGTCGGACATGCGCCGCATCATGTGGCGCCGGACGCTGTCGTCGCGGCGATCGATTCGGTGGCCGCGAGAGTGGGGCGGGCGTTGGCGATGCGGTGAACTAGGAACGAGGCGAGTTTGTATCGGTGTGCTGTCGCGGCGTCGAAATCTGCCGAACGAGCGTCTTTAATAGGCGCCTTTCTCTTGGCGGCTTGGCGAGATCCTCCCTGTACTTCTGGAATTCGGACGTCAGGTCCTCAGTGAGATTGTCGCATTCCCCGAAATAGTTGCCCACCATCGGCGCGTGCTTAAGAAGGCCGCCGTGAAATTCGAGCTTCACGCAGGCATCGAGCGGCCGCCGGTCGGGAAGCAGGCTGACCCCTCTCAA
>JBEVKO010000190.1:0-5117 GCA_040509705.1 Beijerinckiaceae bacterium | reverse complement strand
CATGCAGCGTTTTGTCGCCCGGATTTTTCGTATCAGTCATTCAGCCTGTGATCCTGCAGGAGCCTGGGGCTCCGCCCTATCGTCGTTGTCTCGCACTTCGTCAGCGCGCGCGGCGTCCCCGCTTTCCTCCCCGTAGCTGAGGAGAAGACGGCAACGGTTCAAACACGCAGTGCTGACGGCGCCAACCGTGAGCGCAGCGTGTATCACATGGATACGGCCCAAAGCCAAATCCATTTCTGCCCCAGTAAACGGCGACAGAACAGCAATCGACCGGCGCGCCGGCTGGATCAGTTTACGACGGCCGTTCTCGGCCGCCTCCTGCGCATGCAGGACTGCGATCGCCCTGCCATCCGCAATCGCGGACAGCGATTTGTCGAATCCCGTCACCACGCATCCCGCCTTGTTGGCGAGAGACAGCGCCTGCAGCGCCTCCTGCCGCAACAGCCGGCCGACCAGCTCGGCGAGATCGGGGGCGACCGCGGTTTCAGCCCGAAACGCTCGAGAGAACATCTTCGATGTCGCGCGCGACAGGACCGCCGCTTCCGCCGTCACCCAGCAGCCCCGGCCCGGAAGCTTGCGCTTCAGGTCAGGCGTAGCCGCCCCGTCCGGGCCGCGCACGAAGCGAATCAGCTCGCCCGGATCGCGCGCCGTGCGGCTGACGATGCAAGATCGCTCCAGATCGGTCTCCCCATCGGGACGGAGGTCGCCTTGACCGGCGTCATGCTGATGCAGAGGCGTCCTCCGCATCGGGTTCTCCGTTGGCCGGCTCCTCGATCCATCCCGCCTTGACGCGGGCCGCGAGGATGATGGCCTCGATGTCGTCGCGAGACAGATCCATGCCGTCGAGCAATCCGGGATGGCGCGTCACCTCGCTTTGACGTTCGCCGCTCTTTTCCGAGAATTTGCGCTCGGTCCAGCCCGCGAGTTCGTCGGTGGCGCAGCCCGCGAGATCTTCGATGGTCTTGATGCCATCCTCGCCGAACTTCACCATCATCGCGGTCGTTACGCCGGGAACCTCGCGCAGTTCGTCGGCGACGCCGAGCTCCTTGCGGCGCTGGTCGCGCTCTGCCTCGATGCGCGCCAAATAATCAAGCGCGCGGCGCTGCAATTCGGACGAGGTATCCTCATCGATGCCATCGATGCCGGCGAGCTCGGCGAGCGGGACATAGGCGACATCCTCGACCGTGCGATAACCTTCGGAGGCCATCAGCTGGCCGACGGTCTCGTCGACGTCGAGCGCAGTCATGAACAAGGTGGATCGTTCAACGAACTCCTTCTGGCGGCGCTCGGATTCTTCCTGCTCGGTGAGAATGTCGATATTCCAGCCAGTGAGCTGCGACGCCAGGCGTACATTCTGGCCACGGCGACCGATCGCGAGCGAAAGCTGGTCGTCCGGCACGACGACGTCGATGCGCTCGGCGTCCTCATCGAGCACGACCTTGGCGACTTCCGCCGGTTGCAGCGCGTTGACGATGAAGGTCGCCACATCCTGCGACCACGGAATGATATCGATGCGTTCGCCCTGCAGTTCGCCGACCACCGCCTGCACGCGCGACCCTCTCATGCCGACGCAGGCGCCGACTGGATCAATTGAGGAATCGCGGCTGATGACGGCAATCTTTGCGCGCGATCCGGGATCACGGGCGACCGCCTTGATTTCGATGATTCCGTCGTAAATTTCCGGCACTTCCTGCGCGAACAGTTTCGCCATGAACTGCGGATGGGTGCGCGACAGAAAAATCTGCGGACCGCGCTGCTCGCGGCGAACGTCGAAGATGTAGGCGCGGATGCGATCGCCCGGCTTGAACGTCTCGCGTGGGACGAGTTCGTCGCGTCTTGCAATCGCTTCGCCGCGGCCAAGATCGACGATCACATTTCCATACTCTACGCGCTTGACGACGCCGTTGACGATCTCGCCGATGCGGCCCTTGTAATCCTCGTACTGGCGCTCGCGCTCGGCGTCGCGCACCTTCTGCACGATAACCTGCTTGGCGGACTGCGCGGCGATGCGTCCGAATTCGAATGGCGGCAGCTGCTCGGAAATGACGTCACCGACCTGAGCGGCCGGATTTTTCAGACGCGCATCGGCGATGGAGATCTGCTTCGCCGAATCCTCGACCTGATCCACCACCAGCATGTGGCGCGACAGGCGCAACTCGCCGGTCTTGGGGTTGATCTCGGCATGAATGTCGGTTTCCACGCCGTAGCGCGATCGCGCAGCCTTGGCGTAGCTGTCTTCCATCGCAGCGATGACGATCTCGCGCTCGATGAGCTTCTCTCGCGCGACGGCGTCGGCGATCTGCAGCAATTCGAGTCGATTGGCGCTGACGGCCATGGATTGCTCCTATGTTTTGGCGCGACGCGTGGTCGTCGCGTCGTCGGCTGAGGGTTCAGAAAGCGTTGCAGGACGGGGGTTTTTTGAACGGTCCTGCCTGTCTCCTGGCTTTGGCTTTGGCCGGGCGCCGGTGCGGCCGAGCGCCGCGTCAATCAGCGCATCGGTGAGCATGAGGCGCGCCTCGTGAATGTCGGCGATGGGAAGCCGCCACAACGGGTCCGCTCCCTCCTGCGCTTCGGGATTGCGCAGGATCGCCGTCTCTCCTTCGACCCCTTCGATCATGCCGCGAAAGCGCTTCCGGCCGTGCGCAGGAACCGCCATCTCGACCTTCGCATCATGGCCCGCCCAGCGTGCGAAGTCGGAGGCGCGCACCAGCGGACGATCAATGCCCGGCGAAGAAATCTCAAGGTGATATTCGTTCGGAATCGGATCCTCGACGTCGAGGATTGGCGAGATCGCGCGGCTGACCGCCTCGCATTCGTCGACGCCCATCGATCCATCCGGCCGTTCGGCCATGATCTGCACGGTGCAACCGTTCATCGCGGTCACTTTCACGCGCACGAGCCTGAAGCCGAGGCCTTCGATCGGCGGCTCGACGATGGCGGCGACACGGGCGGCGAGCCCGGTTTCGATGATGAGGCGCGGTTCTGCGCTCATAAGGCGTCCTGTCTGGCCTCCGCCCGCGTGCGGCAATAAAAAAGAGCGGGTCCCGCAGGGCCCACTCTCGTTCTGTGATCTTTCGATCACGCGGAGTTATCTGAGGCGCATATACGCTCGTCTCCAGCGATCCGCAAGGCGTTCGTTTCATCATGACGAAAGGGCGCAGCGACGCTACAAGCGGCCTGCCGAGAGCGACGATGCCTACTCTTCCCGACGCCGCCAACCTCATGGCCGCCATTTCCGAGCCCGCCATCCTCGTCGGGCCGGGAGACGAGATCATGGCGGCCAACGCGCCTGCTCTCGACCTTTTTCCACGCCTGCGGCTCGGCGAGCCCCTCTGGTCGAGCGTTCGAGCGCCCGACATTCTCGCAGCCTGTTCATCCGCCAGGGAAGGCGGCCGCGCCCTTGTCGACCATGTTGAACGAACACCGGTCGACCGGCGCTTCTCGGTCGAGGCGACAGCCCTCCCGGCGGCGGCCGATGTCGTCTTCATCCTTTTCCGGGACCGCAGCGCAGAGGCGGCAGCTGAGCGAATGCGGACGGACTTCGTCGCCAACGCCAGCCACGAACTGCGCACGCCCCTCGCATCGCTGATCGGGTTCATCGAAACGCTGCAGGGCGCCGCGCGCAACGATCCGACTGCGCGCGAGCGCTTTCTTGTCATGATGGGCGATCAGGCGCGGCGCATGGCGCGGCTGATCGATGACCTCCTGTCGCTGTCGCGCATCGAAATGAATCGCCACGTTCCACCGCTTGCGCCGGTCGCCGTGGAAGGCGTCGTGAGCGAGGCGGTGGACGGGCTCAGGATCGTCGCCCGCGACCGCGGCGCGGCGCTCGACGTTGCATTCGACGGCGGCCCCTTCACCGTCGCCGGCGACCGGGACGAGCTTTATCGCGTCGTCGAGAATCTCGCCGAGAACGCGCTCAAATACGGCCGCGAGGGAGGGCGCACCGACATCGTCGTGCGGCGCTCGCCGACCCGGGCGGGCGATCCCGCCGGCGTCGATATCGTGGTGAGGGACGACGGACCCGGCATCGCGCCCGAGCACCTGCCGCGGTTGACCGAGCGGTTCTATCGCGTGGACGTCAAGCAGAGCCGGCAGAAAGGCGGAACCGGCCTCGGGCTCGCGCTGGTCAAGCACATCGTCGGTCGGCATCGAGGCCGGCTGGACATCGCCAGCGAAGTCGGGTCCGGCTCCACCTTCACCGTGACGCTCCCGCTCATGCGCGACTGACGGCGACGCGGCGTCAGCTTCGCTGTCATCCGCCCGTCATCCAACCGTCATAAGGACCTCACCTGGGCCCAATAGGCCATGCGTGGTCGCAAAGGCTCGGCAGGGGGTGGGACCGCGACCGGCCCAACCAGGGAGTTTTCAATGGGATACTACAGAATATTCGGCGCCGCGGCGCTCGTCGGGGCTCTCGCCGCCACGCCCGCAGTCGCTGCCGACATCACAGGGGCGGGCGCGACCTTCCCCTTCCCGCTCTACTCGAAATGGGCGGAAGCCTACAAGGCCGTGAGCGGCAACGGCTTGAACTATCAATCGATCGGCTCGGGCGGCGGCATCCGCCAGATCCGGGCCAAGACCGTCGCCTTCGGCGCGACCGACATGCCGCTCAAGGGAGAGGATCTTGCCAAGGATGGGCTGATCCAGTTCCCGGCGGCGATCGGCGGCGTCGTGCCGGCGATCAACGTGGCGGGGGTCGCGCCAGGCCAGCTTAAACTTACAGGCCCGGTCATCGCCGACATCTATCTCGGCAAGATCGCCAAATGGAACGACAAGGCGATCGCCGACCTTAACGCCGGCGTGAAGCTGCCGGACACCGCGATCAATGTCGTCTACCGCTCGGACGGCTCCGGCACGACCTTCGTCTGGACGGATTATCTGTCCCGCGCCTCCGACGAATGGAAGTCGAAGATCGGCGCCAACACATCGGTCAGCTGGCCGGTCGGCATCGGCGGCAAGGGCAATGAAGGCGTTTCGGCTTCGGTCAAGCAGGTCGCGAACTCGATCGGCTATGTGGAATACGCCTACGCCAAGCAGAACAAGCTCGCCCATGCGGTTGTCCGCAACAAGGACGGACAGTATCCGGAGCCGGACGACAAGGCTTTCCAGGCTGC
>JBEVKO010000189.1:0-4679 GCA_040509705.1 Beijerinckiaceae bacterium | reverse complement strand
CCTCGGCGAATCCGTTCTCGTCCTCGCGGCCCATCCCGGCCGCGTGCGCGAGCAGGTCCCGATCGATTTGCCGTCTGACCGCGATCTGTCGGTTCGCGACACTGAGCAGTTCGTGCGGGTCGCGTCGCGTCTGCGCCGCGCGCTGGAGGGCTGATCATGACAGATGCTCTCATCGCAGCGCCAGGCGTCGCCGACGCCGAGGCCGAATTCCGCGCGCATCAGGCGCGGGAGAAAATGCGGCGCCGCCTCCTGCCCGCCGCGGGAATTCTTACGGCGCTCCTTGTCTGGGCTGCGCTCGTTTATGTGCTCGAGGTGCCGCCCTTCATCGCGCCGTCTCCGTTTGCGGTGATGCAGCGGCTCGTCAGCGATTTTCCCAAGCTGATGACCAACCTTTTGCCGACGGCGATCGAGGCGATCTCCGGCTTCCTGCTCGGGAATATCGCCGCCATCGCCATCGCGACCGCCTTCGTCCACAAGAAAAGCCTGGAGCAGGCATTCTTCCCGGTCGTCGTCGTCTTCAACACCATTCCGGTCGTCGCCAAGGCGCCGATCCTGGTGCTGCTGCTCGGCAACGGCATGGAGCCGAAGATAGCGATCGCGGCGCTGATCTGCTTCTTCCCGACGCTGGTGAACATGGTGCGCGGGCTTGAATCGGTGAATCCGCAGGCCATGGAGCTGATGCGCGTCCTCTCGGCGTCGAAATCAGAGATCTTCTTCAAGCTGCGGCTGCAGAACTCGCTGCCATATCTGTTCTCGGCCCTGAAGATCGCCGCCTCGACCGCCGTCATCGGCGCCATCGTGGGCGAGTGGATCGGATCGACCGTCGGCATCGGCGCGCTGATCATTCAGGCGATGTACGCCTTCGATTCCGCATTGCTCTACGCAACCGTGGTCGTCGGATCGTGCTTTTCGGTGCTGTTTTTCCTCACCATCAGCTTCATCGAGCGCATGGTCGTTCGCTGGCAGCCGCCGGCCGGCCACTAACCAAACTCATCAGGGAGTTCGTCATGACCACTCTCGACCGCATTGAGGAAGCGCCCGGCGCGGCGGAGATCGTGTCGCGCTCGGACGTCCTGGTGATCGGCGGCGGCCCGTCGGGGTTTTCCGCAGCTATCGCCGCGCGCCGCATGGGCGCGTCGGTCACGCTCGTCGAGCGCTATCCCTATCTCGGCGGCCTCGCATCCGGCGGCATGGTGCTGGTGCTCGACGACATGCACAACGGCTCCGAGACCACGGTCACGGGCAGCTGCATGGAGATGATCGAGCGGATGGCGAAGCTCGATCTTTGCGTCTATCCGCCGGAATCGGAACGAAGCAGCAGCGATGCGCTCTATCGCAAATGGGCGCGCTGGGGAGTGTTCGATTTCCGCTCGCAGATGAAGCCGCCGCCGATCGTCATGGCCGCGGCGTTTGATCCCGATGGCTGGAAGCGCGTTTCCAACGAGATGATTACGGAAACCGGCGTCAACCTGCGACTGCATTCCTGGTTCTCGAAGGCGATCGTGCAGGACGGCCGCGTCCGCGGCGTGATTTGCGAAACCAAGGAAGGCCGGCAGGCGCTGATGGGCGAGGCGGTCATCGATACGACGGGCGACCTCGACGTCGCCGCTGCAGCGGGCGCTTCCTTCTCGCACGGCGGCTACATCGTCACGACGGTGTTCCGCCTCGGCAATGTCGACACCGAGGAAGCCGAGCGATTCAGCTACGAGCATCCTGAGGAATTCGCCAAGCTGGATCGCGCCGCCAAGCGCGTGATGGGCGGCTCCTGGGACAAATGGTGGCTGAAGACGCCGCTGCCCGGCATCGTCTGGTGCAACTGCCCGCACATGGTCGGCCTCGACGGAATCAAGGTCGAGGATCAGACCAAGGGCGACTTCGAGGGCCGCAGGCGCCTCTATGCGCTCGTCGACTTCGTGCGCGCCAATATGCCAGGCTTCAAGAACTGCTTCGTCGTCGACGTCGCGCCGCAACTCGGCGTGCGCCAGACGCGCCTGCTCGAAGGCGAGTACATCGTCACCAAGGACGACGTCATGGACCGCGTCCATTTCAGCGACACGGTGGCGCGGGGCCGTGACTATTACACGCCCTATCGCGCCATGCTGCCGAAAGAGATCGACGGCCTCATCGTGGCGGGCCGCCATTATTCGGCGACCGAAGCGGCGCAGAAGATGTCGCGCGAAATCCCGCCCTGCATGTCGATGGGACACGCCGCCGGCGTCGCCGCCGCGCTGTCGGCGCAATCGGGTGCGCAATTGCGGCGCATCGATCCGACGCAAATCTGCAAGCATGTGCGCGCGCAGGGCGGCGATCCCGGCGATCGCCCGTCAGCGAACGCCAAGGTTCTGGAGAAAGCCGCGTGAACCAGTCCACCTCCTCTCCGCTGCCGCTCGACGGCGTGCGCGTCATCGACTTCACTCAGGTGATGATGGGCCCTGTCGCGACGCAGATGCTCGCGGACTACGGAGCCGACGTCATCAAGATCGAGCGGCCGCCGACGGGCGACCTGTCGCGCACCTCCTTCCCGAACGATCCCGCGGGACTCATCGGTCCGGTCTTTTGCTCGCTCAACCGCAACAAGCGCTCCGTGGCGCTCGACCTGCGCAAGGACGAGGATCGCGCGCTTGTATTGAAGCTGGTCGAAACCGCGGACGTCGTCGTCAACAATTTTCGCGCCGGCGTCATGGAGCGCATGGGATTCGGCTACGAGGCGCTGAGCCGGATCAACCCGCGCATCATCTACGCCGTCGGCACCGGCTTCGGACTGGAAGGACCCTACGCGCATAAGGGCGGCCAGGACGTGCTGGCGCAGGCGATGAGCGGCGTCATGCATCGCCGCTCCAACGACGATCAGGCTCTCGCCGTCAACGCGACCACCTTCGCCGATTATTCCGCCGGCATGCACATGGTGCAGGGAATCCTCCTCGCGCTGCTGCAGCGCGCCAAGACGGGCCGCGGTCAGCAGATCTCCGTGTCGCTGCTCGATTCCATGATTGCGGCGCAGACCCAGGAAGCAACGGCGCATCTGATGCGCGGCCGCGAAGTCAACTGGGGCGCGATGCCCCTGTCGGGAGTTTTCGAGACGTCGGATGGCGCTCTCGTCATGGTCGGCGCCTTCAAGGCCGACCCGCTGGGCGACATCAGCGCTGCGCTGGAGATCGATCATCTGGGCAAGGAGGAGCGCTTTAAGGATTTCGCCGCGCAGACCGCCAACAAGAAGGCGCTGCAGGACATTTTCCGCACGCGCTTCAAGACCAACACGACGGCGCACTGGCTGGCGCGTCTCGAGGAGCGCGACCTGCTCTGCGCGCCGGTGCGCTCGCTCGCTGAAGCGCTCGCCGACGAGCAGACGGCGATCAACGGCATGGTGATGGAGGCGGACGGCGAGGTTGAGCGCATGCGCGTGGTCGGTTCTCCGATACATATGACCGATGCGCCGGTGTCGATCCGCATTCCGCCCCCCGCGCTCGGGCGTCACACCGATGCGGTGCGAAGGGAAGCCGCGGGCGTGAAGCGCGAAGCCGCCGAATAATGTCCATCCTCTTCTCTGTCGCCGATCACGTCGCGCGCGTGACGATCGATCGGCCGGACGTCCTCAACGCGATCGACGCTGCGAGCGAAAAGGAGCTGCAGGAGATCTGGGCGCGGATCGAGCAGGACCGCGACATACGCGCCGTCGTGCTGACGGGAACCGGCGAGCGCGCCTTTTCCACCGGCGCCGACATGAAGGGCGGCTCCGGCGCGTCTGGCCTCGAATATTGGGCGATGCCGCGCCCGGGCGGCTTCGGCGGGATAGCGCTGCGCGAGACCCTCGATGTTCCGGTCATCGCGCGCGTCAATGGTCACGCGGTCGGCGGCGGGCTCGAGCTGATGCTGGGTTGCGACATCGTGGTTGCGGTGGAGGAAGCGACGTGCGGCCTACCGGAAGCCCGCGTCGGGCGCCTTCCGCTCGATGGCGGCATGACGCTGCTGCAGCGCCAGATTCCGCACCGTCTCGCCATGGGCATGCTGCTGACGGGGCGGAGGATCAAGGCGAAGGAAGCGCTTGAATTCGGGCTCATCAACGAGGTCGTCGCGCGCGCCGATCTCGATGCGGCGGTCGATCGCTGGCTCGCAGACATTCTCGCCTGCGCGCCGTTGTCCGTGCGCGCCATCAAGCAGGTGGCGCGCCGAACCGCGCATATGACGGCGCAGGAGGCGCAGGCGGCGCGGCTTCCAGCGCTGGTCGAAGCGCTGGGTTCCGAAGATTCCGGCGAAGGCGTCCGCGCCTTCATCGAGAAGCGCAAGCCGGTGTGGAAGGGGAAATGACGCATCATCCGCGAAAGTGGTCGCCGGTTTCGCGATTGGATGATGCCGGGAAAAAGGCGAAGCAAATCATGTGCGCACTAGTCCGGACCGTCAGGCTCTAGCCGATGCCCTTCGTGATCACCGACGCCTGCATCGATGTGAAGGACAAGGGCTGCCTTGAAGCCTGTCCTGTCGACTGCATCTATGAAGGCGGCCGCACCCTCTACATCCATCCCGACGAGTGCATCGACTGCGGCCTCTGCGAGACCGTCTGCCCGGTCGCGGCGATCCACGCCGACGACCGTTTGCCCGAAGAGATGACGCAATGGATCGACGTCAACCGCGCTTTCTTCGGGCCGGAGGTTACGGGCTGGGGCTCGCCCGGCGGCGCCGAT
>JBEVKO010000188.1:0-7216 GCA_040509705.1 Beijerinckiaceae bacterium | reverse complement strand
CTGCAAGATGCGTTTGCAGGGACATGGGCTCCTCCATGTTGTCCGCTGCCGAATTGTGACATGGAGAATGCGGCGAGTCGAAGGAATTCCTCGCGGCGGCGCACAATCAGCCGGGACGAAAGTCCTCGGGCTGGCTTGAACCCGTCGCTCGCGAAGGCATACTGGGAGCGCCAGATCATTCGGCGGACGGCGCATGCGGGTCACACTCGACGAGACTGAACGTTTGAAACTGGAAGACGAGTTGACCCGTTTGAAGGAGGAGCATCGCGATCTCGACGTCGCGATCGAAGCGCTCGAACGGTCGGGTCTGTCGGATCAGTTGCAGATCCAGCGTCTGAAGAAGCGGAAGCTCGCGCTGAAGGACAGGATGATCGGCAGCGACGACATTCTGACGCCGGACATCATCGCGTGAATCGTCGCGTCGCGTGAAACGCCTGCGTCAGGCGGCTTTCTTCTGGGCGGCGCGGCGCGCGGACTTGTCCGCATAGAGGCGCGTGTCGGCGAGCGTCAGCGCCGCCTCCGCCGTCATCGCGCCGCCGAGCTCCGCGACGCCGATCGACGCCGCGAGCGGAATGCCGCCATCGCGCCAGGTTACGCTGGACGAATCGAGGATTGCTTGCAGCGCTCGGCCCTTGGTCGTCGCGATCGCCTCGTCGGCGTGCCAGACCAGGACCGCGAATTCATCGCCGCCGAGCCGCGCCACCGAATCAGAGGCGCGAATGTGACGCTTCAGGGTCGAGGCGACGCCACGAATCAGCGCATCGCCCGCCGCATGGCCGAGCCTGTCGTTGACGGTCTTCAATCCATCCATGTCGAACAGGATGATCGAGGCGGGCGTGCCGTAGCGGTTCCTGAACGCCATGCCCTTTTCCAGCTCGCGCGCGAAGCCGCGCCGATTCAGCGCCCCCGTCAAAGGATCCTCGTGGGCCATCGCCTCGGCGCGAGAGATCTGCGCGCGCGCCTGGACGAGTTCGGTCTCCAGAAGCGAGATCCGGTCCATGAGCGCACGGCAAAGGTCGACGGCGCTTGGCGGGGCGGGAAGGTCAGTCATGATCGAGCATTAACCGATGCACATTGCGAAGAGGTTGACAGAACCATGAAGCTTGCTGGCATAGCCTCTTCGCCGTTGCGGCGTGGGGGGTTTGAACTTGGCCAAACCGGTTGCGATCATCATGGGCAGCCAGTCCGACTGGGCGACGATGAGGCATGCGGCTGAGACCCTGGATGCGCTGGGCGTTCCCCATGACGATCGAATCGTCTCGGCTCACCGCACCCCAGACCGGCTGGCCAGCTTCGCCAAGGGCGCGCGCGATGAGGGCTTCAAGGTGATCATCGCCGGGGCGGGAGGCGCGGCGCATCTGCCCGGCATGGCGGCGTCCATGACCCCGCTGCCGGTGTTCGGCGTTCCGGTCGAGTCCAAGGCGCTCTCCGGGCATGATAGTCTGCTTTCAATCGTCCAGATGCCGGCTGGCGTTCCGGTCGGCACGCTGGCGATCGGCCGGGCGGGCGCAATCAACGCCGCCCTTCTCGCGGCGGCCGTGCTCGCGCTCAATGATGAGGCGCTATCGCGACGTCTGGACGAATGGCGGGCGAAACAGACTGCGTCTGTCGCTGACCGACCCTCGGACGGAGCGTGACTGTCGCAGAGGAGAACGCGGCCAATGGGCGTCTGATGAGCGGCGACAGGCGCCTCGCGCCCGGCGACACGATCGGGATTCTCGGCGGCGGCCAGCTCGGCCGTATGCTGGCGCTGGCTGCAGCGCCGCTCGGTCTCAAAGTTCATACCTATGCGCCGGAGGCGGACTCGCCCGCCTTCGACGTCAGCGCCGATCACACGGTCGCAGCCTATGAAGACGAGGCGGCGCTTGAGCGGTTCGTGCGGTTGATCGACGCCGCCACTTACGAATTTGAAAACGTGCCCGCCTCGGCGGCGGCGTTCCTTGAGACGCGGACGTTGCTTCGGCCTGGCGCGAGGGCCCTGGAGACGGCGCAGGATCGTCTGAGGGAGAAGAATCTCGCAAAGGAACTTGGCGTCTCAACCCCGCGCTTCGCGCCGGTCGATGACCTTCCCGGCCTCCATGCGGCGCTTGCGGAGGTGGGGTTGCCAGCAATCCTCAAGACGCGCCGCATGGGATATGACGGCAAAGGCCAGGCGCGAATCTCACATGCGGGCGAGGCGGAAGCCGCGTGGGAGATCGTCGCTGGCAACCCGGCGATCGTCGAAAGCATGGTCGCCTTCACGCGCGAAGTCTCGGTCGTGGCCGCCCGCGGATCGGATGGAGCCTTTGCCCCTTTCCCAGTTTGCGAGAACGAGCATCGCAATCATATTCTGAGCGTTACCCGCGCGCCCGCGCGGATTCCCGAATCGATCGCCACTTCGGCGATCGACGCGGCGCGCAAGATCGGTGAGGCGTTGGATTATGTCGGCGTCTTTGCGGTCGAGCTGTTCGTCCCTGGAGACGAAGCAGCTGGCGAGATCCTGTTCAACGAAATCGCTCCACGGGTCCACAATTCGGGCCATTGGACGATCGAAGGATCGCAGACCTCCCAGTTCGAACAGCATATGCGTGCGGTCGCGGGTTGGCCGCTGGGCTCCGTCGCCATGGTGGGTCGCGAAGCGATCATGGAGAATTTGATCGGGGATGCGGCGAATCGTTGGGACGCTCTCCTCGCCGAACCCGGCGCCCGCCTGCACCTCTACGGCAAGACCGAAGCCCGCGCCGGGCGAAAGATGGGCCATGTGACGCGGGTGTTGCGCTAGTACCGAGCGGCGGCGAGATGGCTTCTTTGGCATCGCCCATGTTTCGACAGCGGCTGATCTGGAAGCCAGGCGCGTGCGGCGCGCGTTCGCCAGCCTCTTAGGAGCGGGAGGGCGAAGGCCGCAGACCGTCCTCGGCGCGCTGCTGCTCTTCGCGGGGTTCACCGCGCAGGAACTTTCTTTCGCCTGCGGAATTATTCGCTGCAGGTCCGGTCGCAACGGCGTCCGGCCGAATGTCGAGGCGCATTGGAGAGGTTCGCCATGGGTAATCTGCTGTACTGGGCAATCGTATTCCTTGTCGTCGCGCTGGTGGCTGCGTTCCTGGGATTTGGCGGCGTGGCGGGAACAGCGATGAGCGGCGCGCAGTTGCTGTTTTGGGTGGCCATCGTCCTGTTCGTGGTGTCCGCTTTAGCAGGCATCATACGACGCGGTGCGTAGGCCTAACAACGCTTTTGCAGCGGGGTGGAACGCCGGGCGTTCCGCCCCGCAGCGCGTGTCGCTTTAAATCAATCGCGAGTGCTTTCATCTTCGCTTGAGACGGGCTCCTCGGCGGCGTGAAACAGGATTCGCCACGACAGCCCTTTCGGATCGTAATTGATGTCTACTTTGCCGCCGACAGCGCGCGAGACCGTGCGCTCGATCACGACTTGACCAAACCCTTTTCGCTTCGGCGGCGTAACAGGTGGACCGCCTTCTTCGCGCCAGCTCAAGGCGATTTCCCGCTTGCCGTCCACCGGTTCTCCGACGGTCCAGTGGATGTATATGCGGCCTGTGGGAACGGAAAGGGCGCCGTACTTCGTCGCATTGGTTGAGAGTTCGTGGAGAGCGAGGCCGATGTTCTGCGACATATCCGCCGGCAAGGTGAAGCGCGGTCCTGAGAGTAATATCTGTTTCCCGACGAGATCGAGCTGATGCCCCAGCTGCGAGCGGATAAGATCGCCTATGTCGGCGCCCGCCCACCCTTCTTCGGTAAGCAGAGAGTGCGTCGCACCGAGGGCCTCGAGGCGTGAGGCGAACCGTTCGATGAAGGCCTCCGGCTCAGGCGTCGAGTTCGCAGTCTGACGCGCCATCGCCTGGACAACCGCGAGAATATTCTTTGAGCGATGCGCAATCTCGCGCATGAGAAGACGCATGTTCTGCTCGCGCTTCTTGCGATCGGTGACTTCGATGGCGACGCCGTTGATGCCGGTCACCGCCCCGCCGGTGTCGACGATGGGCTCAAGCCGCACATCGTACCAATATTCTCCGCTACCGCTGGGGCCTGGCGCGGCTACTTCGAAACGCTGCGGCTGACCTGTCTCAATCACTGCCTTTTTGTTTGAAAGCACCACGAATTTCATGCGCTCCGGCAGTATGTCGTGGTCGCTCTTTCCGATCCACCAATCTGCCGGCTGGCCCATCACATGTCCGCTGAACCAGCGATAGACAAGATTCCGATCCTGTCGCCAAACGACAATCGGTGCGCTGGCGACCGCCGCGGCGAGCAGCCGCGATGTGTCGGAAAGCTCGAGTTGAGTCTGCGTGAACACATCCGACAGCTGCGCCCTCGCCCGTTCAAGCGAGACCGCCGCCTCGCGTTCGCGTTCGACCGACACGGCCAGATGGCGATTATCTCGCTGTAGCGAAAACAGCGAATAGAGAAGGCCACCAGCAGCAGCCGTCAGCGCAGCGATCATGAGCCAGCGCGTCGTCGATTCAGCGCTTGAAGCGCTTCCAAGGCGCTCCGTCAGCAGTTTTTGTTCGGCGCCGATGAAGGCGCTTATGTGCCAGCGAATGCCCTCCATCAGCTCTTGCCCGCGGCCCCGAGCAATCCTTGCGCGCGCCTCGTCGACGCGATCGGCTGTCGCCATTTCAATATTGGCTCGCAGTTCGTCGGCGCGGGCGCGCCATACTTCCTGCGCCTTTCCAAGTCGTTCAACCTGAGCCGGATTGTCGGAAACCAGAGCAATGATCTGTGAAAAGTCATCCATCACATGCTCGAGGCTGGACCTGTAGGGACCCAGGTAGCGCTGGTCCCGCGATATGATGTAACCGCGCTGATTTGTCTCCGCCTCCAACATATGAGTGAGGAGAATGCGACTGTTCTCGATGACGTCTTCAGTGTGCTGGACCTGGCTGCGGGCATAGTTCAGGGCATTCCATTGCTGCGCGAACAGCGCAGCCACAAGCAGAAGCAGCGCCAGCAAAAACGCTACTATCACCTTCCCTTTCGTCATGATGGCGACGCTCTGGCGGGTGAACGCGTGCTTCCTGGATGTCAGATCAGAAGCCGCCCCCCGCGGGCCGCCCGTTGTGAATTGAGGCACTGCGGATCCCGCATTCATTCCGCCGAATAGGTACTAAGAGGCAAGGGCGAAGTCCATTCGCATAAGCCTGCGTCATTTGACGCAGCCCACTGCGCAGATGAGCGGGGAACTCCGGCCCGCACTGACCAGTTTAATCTGCATTGGCGAACGCGCCATACGGATAGGAGATTCAATGATGAACTGGGATCGCGTGGAAGGAAACTGGGAGCAGTTCAAAGGTAAGGTTCAGCAGCAATGGGGTAAGCTGACCGATGACGACTTCGATCGCATCGAGGGCAAGCGGAAGGAACTCGCCGGGAAAATTCAGGAGCGCTACGGCTACGAGAAGGACAAGGCCGAAGCAGAGATCGACAACTGGCTCAAAGACGTCCGAAACTGAAGCCAGATGATTTGAGTTCAAGCGCCCGGGACGACCTCCCGGGCGCTTTTCTTTGTCTATGCAGCCTCGGCCTTGCGGCTCTTTTGGTCAAAGAACAGCGCCTGACTGATGACCGCTTTGAGGGTGTTGGCCTGGAAAGGTTTGGTGATGAGGAAGGCGGGTTCGGGCTTCGCGCCGGTCAGGAGCCGCTCCGGATAGGCCGTGACGAAGATCACCGGCACTTCCATGCCTTCCAGGATTTCGTTCACCGCTTCGAGCCCCGAGCTTCCATCTGCGAGTTGAATATCGGCGAGAACCAGCCCAGGCCGCGTCTTGCGAACCATCTCGACCGCTTCCTTGTGCGTGCGTGCGATGCCGGTGACACTGTGGCCCAGGCTTTCGACCAAAGCCTCGAGATCCATGGCGATAATCGCCTCATCCTCGATGATCAGCACGTCCGTCGCGACTTGTTCGGCGATCTCACGCCCGGCTTGATCCAGGAGGCCATCGAATTTCGTTCGCGAAACGTTCATGACGCTCGCCGCCTCTTCCGCCGCAAAGCCTTCGACGGCGGTCAGAAGGAACGCCTGACGCGTAGGCGGAGTTAGGTTTTCAAGGGTGCGCACTCCCTCTACGGGCCGATTCGCCGTAGCGTTCAGCGGCATGCGGCTCCAGACGTCGAGAAATACGCGATAAAGTGCAATTTTTGGTTGAACATCTTTTGAAAACAATCCGTTATCCTGAACCAGAGCTTCGAGGGTGGCGACCACGTAGCTGTCGCCTGCCTCTTGGCTTCCGCACAACGCCCGCGCGAAGCGGCGGAGGTAGGGCAGGTGTGGACTAATGACCTCGGTCATAGTCATCGGGCACGCTCCTTATGACGAACGGTCGACACAGTTGCATCAATGTCCCTGCAAAGAAATTGTTCCCTCACTTTCGGAACAACTTTGGAAGTTCGACGTTTGCCCCACAAGAGTTCGCAGGGGTCTATGCAAAGACAAGTCTTTGTAAGGAGTTAGCCTAATGGCGGGTCGAGACGAGGAAAAAGGGGGGGGCAAACTCCCGGCAGATGCGCGGGCCATGATCGGCGCTCACCTCCGCAGGATGTATGACAATGTTGTGAGCGAACCAATTCCCGATCGGTTCACGCTGCTGCTTGATCAACTCGAGGAGGGCAAGGCGCCTGGTGCAGAAAAGCCGAATCCGGCCAACGAGTCTGGCCACTCCGCCGCCCGCGCGACCCGATAGGGGGCGATGATGACGACAGCCGTCCCCCTACCATTCCGCGATGGTCTCATCGCAGAAATTCCCAATCTTCGCGCCTTCGGCATGTCGCTCTGCGGGAAGAGCGATCGCGCCGACGATCTCGTCCAGGAAACGCTGGTCAAGGCTTGGGCGGCCCAGACCAGTTTCACCCCGGGGACCAACCTTCGCGCCTGGCTCTTCACGATCCTCCGCAACGTCTATTTTGGCGAACTGAGAAAGCGCCGCCGCGAGGTGGAGGACGTAGATGGCGCTTATGCGGCGACTCTATCGGTTTCGGGCGAGCAAGACGCGCGCGTCGATTTCACGGATTTTCAAAAGGCGCTCGCGACGCTGTCCGCGGACCAGCGCGAGGTTCTCACGCTGATTGGGGCGTCGGGATTTTCTTACGAGGAAGCGGCGGAGATCTGCGGCGTCGCCGTCGGCACCATCAAAAGTCGCCTGAACCGGGCGCGCGCAAAGCTGTCTGAAGTTCTTTCCATCGACGGATTGACGGACTTGGGGCCTGAAGCTGCAGCGCGCGCGGTAACC
>JBEVKO010000187.1:0-5756 GCA_040509705.1 Beijerinckiaceae bacterium | reverse complement strand
AAGCAGCCGCCGCCGCCGCTGCGCAGGAATCGGCTTACGACGGTCCGCTCGACTGAGTCCGGTTTTCCGGACTCACGAGATCATATTCGATTGCGTCGAGGGGCTCGCCGCGCGGGAGTGCTTTGCGCGGCCTTAGGATAGCGACATGATCGCAGGTGGCGAAGGCTACGAGGTCGCCTACGCCGCAATGAAGGCCGGCGTCTCGAAGAACGCAATCAAGAAGGCGATCAAGAAGGTCGTCGACAAGCGGGCCAAGGTGATGAAGGCCGTCGCCAAGAAAGCGCCCAAGAAGGCGAAAAAGGCCAAGAAGGCAAAGAAGGCGAAATAGCCATCGGCCGCCCAAATTGGACTGGCGCGCTCTGCGCCAGTTTCGGCGTTGAGCGCAGACGATGCTTCGCAGCATTGCAGCAATCCCGTCACCTCTTCGAATCCGCAGCCCGCGCCACATCCGCGAACAGCTCCGCCGGATCGACGCCGAGCGCTCGCGACAGCGCGATGAATTCGACGATGTCGAGGCGGCGTTCGGCGCGCTCCAGCTTGGCGACGTAGGATTGCGGCTTGCGCAGCCGGTCAGCCACATCCTGCTGTGACATGCCGCGCGCCTTCCGGGCCGCGACGAGCGCGGCGACGACCCTCCGATAGCCCGGCGTATGCAGGGAGCCCGTCATGCGCACCCATTCCGATTCGCCTGACTAATCCCACTTTCGGATAATCCCGTTCTGGGATACTGTGGCTCTCAATGAGGCGAAGGCGGGACGTCACAGCATGGGTGGGTGCGGTTACTGGGCGAGCTTTCTGGACGCTTATCGGTCGTCGCCAGACGCCATCAAGGCGCTATGGGCGCTGACGCCGCCGGCATTGATTCTCGGCGTTGCGGCGCTGCTGCTTAGGGGAAGATTCAGCGATCGGAGCCCGGGCGAACTTGTTTGCTCCATCCGGCGCGACGCTGACGGCGCGCTGACCTTTTATCGACATCGCGCCTGACGTCCCGGATGCGCGCCGCGCCGCCCTCGTGCTACAGCGGCGGGGCAATTCGGAGACCCGCCGTCATGAATGCACCTGTCGAAGCCGAACCCAAGCTGCGGATCGAAACCCCGGCTCCCGGCGTTCGACTGCTCATCATCGATCGCGCCTCGCGCCGCAATGCGCTCGATGTCGACACCTATCAGCGGCTGACGCGGGCGATCCACGAAGCGGGCGCCGACTCGCAATGCCGCGTCATCCTCGTCACCGGCGCGCACGGACATTTCACTGCGGGCAACGACCTCGCCGATTTTCAGGGACCGCTCCCGGAGGGCGCCAGCGCCGCGATCCATTTTCTTGAAGCAATCAATACATGCGAGAAGCCGCTTGTCGCTGCTGTCGAAGGAAATGCGGTCGGCATCGGCGTCACCATGCTCATGCATTTCGATTTCGCCTTCGCCGGTCGCAATGCGCGCATGCGCATGCCGTTCGTCCCGCTCGGCCTCTGTCCCGAAGGCGCATCGAGCTATCTCATTCCGAAGGCGGCCGGCCGCAAGCGCGCGACTGAGCTCCTGATGCTCGGCGACGTGTTCTCCGGCGAAGCGGCGGCCGCGTCCGGTATCGTGAACGAAGCCGTCGAGGACGGAACCGCGCTGCACCGCGCGCAGGAAGTCGCTGAGCGCATTGCGTCGCTGCCGCCTGAATCGGTGCGCCTGACCAAGCATCTGATCCGGCGTGGCGAGACGGCGATCGTCAGCGAAACGCTTCACTATGAGGGCGAACGCTTCAAGGAGCGCAGGGCTTCGCCGGAAGCTCAGGCCGCATTCGCCGCTTTCTTCGCCAGAGCGAAATAACGCCTCATCGCGTCCGCACGCGGTGCGTGATCCGGTAGGCGTCGCGAAAGCCGAGCGTACGATAGAGATTGCGGGCCGCATCATTGGCCGCGAGCACGTGGAGATAGGCTTGCTCCGCACCGTTCGCCGCGCCCCACGCCATCAGCGAGCGAACCAGAGCGCGACCGACGCCCCGACTGCGCATCTTGGGCGCAACGACGATGTCCTGCAGGCCGACCATGCCGCGCTCAATGACGCCGATGCCCCACGCGACAGGATGTCGGCCCTCGCATAGCGTCGCGAACGCCGCGTCGGGGCGGATGCGATCGAGAATGGCCTTGAGATGTTCGGCGTTGCTCTTCACCCCGCCATAAGATGATGCGTTGGCGCTGATCCACGCGGCGTCTGGTTTGGGCGCCATATCGACCCGCGCGTCGATGATGTCCGAATGGAGATTTGCGATCATCGCGCATGTGGGTTCGATCTCGGAGAAACCGCGCTTGTCGAGCCGCGCATCGAGCATGGGGTGGCAGAGCGGCGTCAGCCGCACCACGGCGGGAATTCCCCAGGCCGCGGCGCGCGCCAACACATGCGAGACGCCGGCGTCGTCGAGATCGCCATCGGGGCCGAGAGACGTCGCGGAGTTGGCGCGCTTGGAGTAGCCGTTGGCGAAGCGCAGCAGCCACGCGCCGGCGACCATCGTTTCGACCGATGGCCACGCATTGAGCATGCGCTCTTCGATTGCGCGCGCGAGAGACGGTTCGGCCATGCGCCTGCCAACCCCTTTTCAGATCAAGCTGAGAACGCCGGCGACGGCCAGGTAGCGCATGAGCTTCCCGATCGCCATCAACGGCAGAAACAGGCGAAAGGGCGCCTGCATCAGCCCCGCCGCCACGGTGAGCGGATCGCCTATCACCGGAAGCCATGAAAACAACAGGCTCCACACGCCGTAGCGAGCATAGATCGTGCGGCAGCGCTCGAACTGGCTCGGCGTCAGCGGAAACCGTGGATGATCGCGAAAGCGCGCGCCGAATCTCCCGATCGTCCAGTTGACGATCCCCGCCAGCGTGTTTCCGATGGCGGCGATCGCGATAGCGGCCGCCGGCGGCGCCGTTCCCAGCTTGAGAGTTGCGGCAAGAGCCGCTTCCGACGAGCCGGGCAGCAAGGTGCCGAACAGGAAGGAAGCGAGAAAGAGCGAGGCGAGTTCGCCGGTCAGGGACATGGGATGAATCGCCGGCGAAAGCGGCAGGGAGTTGGAGATGGCGACTTACATCCTTGCGATCGATCAGGGAACAACCTCCTCGCGCGCTATCCTCTTTGATCGCAGGCTGCGCGTCGTGGCCTCGGCCCAGAAGGAATTCCCACAACACTTCCCCGCGTCGGGCTGGGTCGAGCATGAGCCGGAAGATCTTTGGACGACGACTCTTTCGGTCTGTCGCGCCGCCATCCGCAAGGCGGGCGCGGAGGCGTCCGGGATCGCCGCCATCGGCATCACGAACCAGCGCGAGACGACGCTGATCTGGGACCGGGCGACGGGGAAGCCGATCCATCGCGCGATCGTCTGGCAGGACCGGCGCGTCGCCGACATCTGCGCCAGGCTGCGCGACGAGGGACATGAGCCGCAGGTTCAGCGCAAGACCGGACTGCTCATCGATCCCTACTTCTCCGGCGCCAAGGCGAAATGGATTCTGGATCATGTTCGCGGCGCGCGTGCGAAGGCGAAGAAGGGCGAGCTCGCCTTCGGCACCGTCGACTCGTGGCTGTTGTGGCGGCTGACCGGCGGGCGCACACACGCGACGGATGCGACCAACGCCTCGCGGACCATGTTGTACGACATCCATCGCGGCCGCTGGGACGAAGACCTGTGCGACCTGCTCGACGTCCCGATGGCCATGTTGCCTGAGGTGAAGGACTGCGTCGCCGATTTTGGAGCAACTGAGACAAAGCTGTTCGGCCGGCCCCTGCCGATTTTCGGCGTCGCCGGCGATCAGCAGGCGGCGGTCGTCGGCCAGGCCTGCTTTCAGCCCGGCATGATGAAGTCGACCTACGGCACCGGTTGCTTCGCCCTGCTCAACACCGGCGCTACGCCGGTCGAATCCCGCAACAAGCTCCTCACCACGATCGCCTATCAGATCGCCGGCGAGCGAACCTATGCGCTGGAAGGTTCGATCTTCGTCGCGGGCGCCGCCGTTCAATGGCTGCGCGACGGGCTGAAAATCATCCGCAAGGCAAGCGACACGGGCCCGATGGCGGCGAAGGCCGAGGCTGCGCAGCGCATCTATCTGGTGCCTGCCTTTGTCGGCCTGGGCGCCCCGTATTGGGACGCCGACGCGCGAGGCGCGATTTTTGGCGTCACGCGCACCACCGGCGCCGACGACTTGGCGCGCGCCGCGCTTGAATCCGTTTGCTTCCAGACGCTGGACTTGATCGAGGCCATGCATGCGGATTGGCGCGAGGCGGCGCGGGACGCAACAGTTCTGCGCGTCGACGGCGGCATGGTCGTCAGCGACTGGACCATGCAGCGGCTGTCCGACATCCTCGCGGCGCCGGTTGATCGTCCGGCTATGCCGGAAACCACGGCCCTCGGCGCCGCTTATCTCGCGGGCGTCGGCGCCGGCCTGTGTCCGGAGCCATCGAAATTCGCCAAGGCCTGGCGTCGGGATCGGCGCTTTACCCCGAAGATGAAACTTCAGGCGCGCGAGGACGCCATCGCTGGCTGGCGCGATGCGGTGCGCCGGACGCTCACGGGTTGAAGCGCGTAGAATGAACCTAAACTGTTGCGCAAGGCCCACAGTCTTTCTCGCTTCGTACGGCTAACCTGAGCGGACAGGGTCAGGCGTTTCTCGAGTGAGCCAATCGTCACGCTCCGTTGATCCGGCGCACGGCGCCGCCGAGCTGCTGCGCCGTTTCGGCATGGCGGCGCTTGGCGTCGGATTGCCTTGCTTGGCCTTTTATTCTCGCCGCGCCGCGATCATTCTGGCCTGTCTCGGCGCAATCCTCCTCTTCATGGGAACGGTGATCGATCCGGCCGAGCCCATCGCCCGTCGGGTGCGTCTGTTCGTCCAGTCGCCGAGGTTCCTGATCGCAGCCGGGCTGGTCGCCTGGTGCGGCGCAACGGTCGCATGGGCGCCCTTTCGAACGCCAGCGGCAGAGCGCTTCGTCAACATCCTTGGAGTCGCCGGGCTGGCCGCCGCCGGTCTCGCCGCTGTCCCTGAGAGGATGCGCGCGCCTGCTCTTTATCCGCTTCCCATCGGCGCGTTTGCGTCGGTGCTGACCGCCTGCGCAGTCGCGCTGGAGCTGCGCGGGGTCTCAAATCTCAACCTGTTCTCCGATGGAGCGTTCGCCATGCGAGGCGTCGCGACGATGACGCTGTTCGCGCCCGTTTCGCTGGGCTGGCTCTTGTCGCGCGGCCGCGCCGCGGAAGCGCTGGCGCTGGCCATCGGTCTGCTCAGCGCAACCTTCGTCGTCGGCGACGATGTCGCTCTGATCGTGCTGAGTGTGACGCTCGTCGTCTTCGCGCTGGCGCGCGCGGCGCCGCGTTTGCTCATCCCGAGCTTCGCAGTCATCGCCGCGGCGCTCATCCTGTGCGCGCCTGTTCTGCCGGTCCTGATGCGGCCAGCAGCGATCGCCCTCGATCTGCCGGCGACGGCGGCGCTGCTCGGTGATTTTTCCAGGTCGGTTGTCGCGGAAGCCGATCGATTGCTGACCGGGCACGGGCTTGAATCGACGCCGCGTGCGATGGCGGCGGGAATCCTGCCGAACATGGCCGGGCCGCCTCTCATGGTCTCGATCTGGTATGATCTCGGCCTGCCTGCCGCGCTCGCATTGGCTGCGCTGGCGCTGGCGCGTGGATTTGGCGGACCGGAGCGTTCGATCGATGTCGTCGCCGCAGAACTTGGGCTGATTTTCGCGACTCTCGCGCAATCATTCCTCGGTGTCGCGGCGCTGCAGGCCTGGTGG
>JBEVKO010000186.1:0-13759 GCA_040509705.1 Beijerinckiaceae bacterium | reverse complement strand
GACGCCGACCGTCAGGCGATGGTCCAGCGCTACATGAATCGCGATGTCTCCCCCGTCGTTGACGAAGGCGCGATCCAGCGGCGCGGCCGCGCACATGGCGCAGAGAAGTTCGTCGGCGACGCTTCCGGCGACGGCGGCCATCGGCGTGATGAACTCGTCTGCGAGCGGGGCGCAGGCATTCGTCATGCGGCGCGCAACTGGCGTCGTCGCGCGTGGATGGTCCGCCATCGCACGGCGCAGCTCCGGCAATTCCGAGGTCAGCTCGTCGAGGATGCTTGCAAAGCGTCGCGCGGCGGCGTCATGCGCGGCCTCGACCGCATCCTTGGCGCCCCAGGCTTTCAGGATGACATCTATCGGCCCATCCTGCAGGTGCAATCGTCCGCCCGGCAATGCGCGAACCAGCGCGCGTTCCGCTGTGGGGGCGCGCATCAGCTCCGCGGCCAGGGATTGTCGCCGAGCCATCTGTCGACCCTCGCGTCGCTTCCGAGCTCAGCGATAACCTGCGCCAGCGGCGCGACGTCGCCCATATGGCCGCCGAGTTGTTCATAAAGCGCACGCGGCAAAGTGAATTCGATCGGCGCGACGAGAGCTGGCGTCGGCACATAACCAAACGATTGCCTTGGCATGCGCGTGACGTCGGCCATGATCGTGATGCCGCCGCCGGGCCATACATAGACTGGCGCGCCGCCCATGGTGACGCGGGTTTCTCCTGCCGTCACGGAGCGTGTCAGCAGCACAGGATTTTCCGTTACGCCGGCGCGCAGCGATCCTCCGGCGCCGGCCATGAACAGCACCGTGCACAGCGACGGCTCGCAATTCTCGCCGATGCGCCTGACCACTTCGCCGACGGCGTCCGGCATGTCGCCGACGACAGGTGCGAGATTGTCGTCGAGCACGAAATAAAGGGCGTCTTCGCCCGTTGTCGACGTCATGAGAATGCGCATTCCCGGCCATGCGACGGCGGAATCGATCCTCTGGATGATCGAGAGCGGATCGTCGATGTCGGTCCCGCCCCAGCCGAGGCCCGGATTCGCCACTTGGAAATATCGTCCCGGCGTCGACTTTCGGCCGCGTACGCGTATTCCGGCGGGCCGCATGTTCAGCACGCGCCCGGCCTGATGTTCCGTCAGCACGCCCGTGATGTGATCATCGACGACGATGACTTCATCGACATGACCCAGCCATTGCTTCGCGAAAATGCCGACGGTCGCCGAGCCGCAGCCGACTCGCATGCGTTCTTCCGGCTTGCCGTCGACGATCGGCGGGCGGCTCGCCTGCACGATCACTGTGTGACCGCCTCCCACGGACAATTCCACGGCTTCGCCGCTGCACAACGCAAGCATCGTGTCGCAGGTGACAGAGCCTTCTTTCTTCGATCCTCCCGTGAGATGCCTGACGCCGCCGATCGAGAGCATCTGCGACCCATATTCGGCTGTCGTGACATGACCGACCGCTTCTCCCTCCGCGCGGATCGTCGCTGTCTCGGATCCGAGATGCCGGTCGGTGTCGATCTTCACCTTGACGCCGCAGTAGCTGAAGATTCCCTCCGTCACGACGGTCACTGTGTCGACGCCGTCATGCTGGGCGGAAACGATTAATGGCGCCGGCTTGTAGTCCGGATAGGTCGTGCCTGCGCCGATCCCCGTCACGATCGCGCGCGCCGGATCGATCATCGCGCCGTCCCATTCCTGATCGGCGAAGGGCACGAGCTTGCTGTTGTCTTCGATCGCACGTTCGAGAATGACGACGGGGTCAACGCGCACCAGAACGCCGTTGTCATTGGCGTAGCGCGAGCAGGCGCCGGCGCGACCAGGCCTGATCCGGCAGAGAACCGGACAAGCGTCGCAACGGATGACGCCTTCTCCTTCCGCGGCGCCGAACTTCAGCGAGCGGCCTTCGCGCGATTTTGTGGCGTCAGCCATGGAGGACGCCGTGCAGACGCATCGCCTCCCACAGCCGGTGCGGAAGAACCGGCGTGCGGCGCATCGCGACGCCGGTCGCATGGCGGATCGCGCTGAGAATGGCGGGCGCGGTCGCGATCATTGCGGGCTCGCCGACGCCTTTTGCGCCGAACGGACCTTCCGGTTCGCGGTCCTCGATAAGGCGGATGGTGATGCGCGGCATGTCGCCGACTGTCGGGATCAGGTAGTCGTGCAGGTTTTCGGTGCGCCCCGCGACATACTCCTCCATCAACGCAAAGCCGATCCCTTGCGCGATGCCGCCCTGGATCTGTCCTTCGACGAGCTGCGGGTTGATCGCCTTGCCGACATCGTGAGCGGCAGCGATGTGCAGCACTTTCACGACGCCGAGCAGCAGATCGACGTCGATCTCCGCGATCTGTGCGCCGAAGGCGTAGGTCGCATAAGGCTCGCCCTGGCCGTTCTCATCGAGGGGCGTCGTTGGCGGATCGTAACGACCGTCGCCGAAGAGCACGATCCCTCTGTCGTCCGCCTTCATCGATCGCAGATCGAGCACGCGTTGGGCATTGCCCTCAACGACAGTGAGTTGGTGACCTCTCAGTGAAAGCTTGGCGAGTTCGCTGACATTCGCGAGGCGCAGGATTTTGCGCCGCAGTTCGCGCGCCGCAGTCATCGCCGCGCGCCCCGACACGAAGGTCTGGCGCGACGCCGACGTCTTACCCGCGTCCGGCGTCAATGCGGTGTCGCCGACGATGAAATCGAAGGCGTCGATGGGCAATCCGAGCGCATCGGCCGCAATCTGAAGCAGAACGGTCGATGAGCCCTGGCCGATGTCGACAGCGCCGTTGAGCAGCGTCAACCCGCCGTCGGCGTCGAGCGTGATGCGCATGCGCGACGGGTTGGAAACAGAGGTGTTGCCGCAGCCGTACCATAGGCACGCAATGCCGACGCCTCGGCGGAAGCGCTCGGCATGGGTTGCATTGTGCATCTGGGTTTCCCACAGCGCATGATCCCAGTCGCCCTTCAGCGCCTCGAGACATTGCTGCAGGCCGGCGGACGCGTGCAGGCGTTGCCCCGTTGGCGTGAGGTCGCCATGTCCGAGCGCGTTGGCGCGCCTGAACGCCCAGCGATCCATGCCGATGCGCTCGGCGAGCTCGTCCATGAGTGATTCAGTTGCAAGCGCTGCCTGCGGGACGCCGAAGCCGCGGAAAGCGCCGGCGGGCGTTTCTGTGGTGTAGATGGCGCGCGTTCGATTGCGCACGTTCGAGATCTTGTACGGGCCCGAGGCGTGAATGGGCACTCGGTTGGCGACCGTGGGGCCCCAGGATGCGTAGGCGCCGGTGTTGAAATCGGCCCGCATCTCGAAGGCTGTGAGATGGCCGTCTGATGTCGCCGAGGCGCGGGCGCGAATGTGCGACGGGTGGCGCTTGGTGGTCGAGGCCATCGACTCGCCGCGCGCATAGACCATGCGCGCTGGCCGGTTCGTGACCCACGCCGCCAGCGCAAGCAGCGGCTGCACCGAGACGTCGAGCTTGCCGCCGAAGCCGCCGCCGCAGGCGGTCGGCGCAATGCGAACATGATCCTCCGGGACGCCGAGGATGAGCGCTATCGCCTCCCGGTCGAGCGCCGGCGCCTGGGTGCAGGCGTGAATCTCCATCACCCCGTCCGCATTGAGGCGCGCCCAACCGGCTTCCGGCTCGATATAGGCGTGTTCGAGAAAGCCGGTTTCGAACTCGCCTTCGACCGTGACTGCGCCCTGCGAGTGGCCTTTCGCGACGTCGCCGCAATTCAGATAGCCGCGGGTCAGCACATTGTCCGGACGTTCATCGTGAATGACTATTGCGTGGGTCGAGGTCGCAGCCGCTGCCCCGATGAGCGGCGTCAGAACCGTCCATTCGATCGGCAGGTCGACGTCGCTCACGTCGGCAAGGGCGTCGCGGGCGCCGACAAGGAGCGCGATCGCCTCGCCGCGAAAGCGGACGCGCCCCTCCGCAAGCACCGGCTGGTCGCGCGTCTCCGGAAAAATTCCGAAGCGGTTGAGGCCTGGTACGTCAGCGGCGGTGACGATTGCGGAGACGCCTGGCCGCCCGGCGCGCCACGTCTCCAGATCGCCGAAGGCAAAGAGCGCATGCGCATGCGGCGAACGGACGGCGCGCACCCAGAGCGCATCTGCCGGAGCGGCGTCGGCGCCGAAAATGTCCGAGCCTGCGACTTTCGCCCAACCGTCGATGCGCGCGATCGACTTGCCAACGACAAAGCTGCCGGTCGCCTGCTGCGGCTCCGGATTCTTGCCTGACGCCACAGCGTGAATTGCGTCGACGATCTTGACGTAGCCGGTGCAGCGGCAAAGCACTCCGCCGAGCGCATCGTTGATCTCCTCACGCGTCGCTTCCGGCGCGCGGCGCAGACAGTCCACTGCGGCCATCAACATTCCCGGCGTGCAGATTCCGCATTGCGCGGCGCCATGCGCGAGGAAGGCGCGTCGCAGCTTGTCAAGCAGCGGATCGCCGGCCTGCTCGACCGTCGTCACTTCGCGGCCGTCGGCATGCTGGGCGGGCACGAGGCAGGCGCAGACCTGACGGCCGTCGAGAAGCACGGTGCACGCGCCGCAATCGCCGGCCTCGCAGCCGATTTTCACGCCGGTGAGTCCGCAGGAATCGCGCAGCACGTCCGCGAGAGTCGACGCATGCGAGGCGCTCACCGATGTCGGTTGGCCGTTGATCGCAAGTGCGATCATCGCGCGATCGAGGGGCGGCTGCGCATTCATGCGGCTTCAGCCTGTCGCGGAGCGGTCAGATCGAGAATGAGCTCGCGCACCAGCTGCTTGGCCGCCGCCTGCCGATAGATGGCGGAGGAGCGGATGTCGTCGAGTGGCGACAGGTGTTGGACATGCACTTCCTTGACCATCTCGGAGAGCGATGCGTCGAGAAACTGCCCGGCCATCGCCGATTCGAGCGACGGTAGGCGCTGGGCGATTTCCGAGCAGGCGCCGACGGCGACGCGTGCATATGTGACGCGTCCCGACGCAGCTGTGTCGACGACGGCCGACGCCATCGCAATCGAAATCACCTGATATCGGCGCGCGCCAAGCTTGCGGAACGCGCTGCGCGCCCGATCGCGCGCGGGGACGAGGAGAGCGGTGACGATCTCGTCGGGCCGGCAAGCGGTGCGCCGCCGTCCCGTGATGAAATCGCGAACCGGAAGGCGGCGGCGGCCGGTTGAGCTCGCGAGCTCCACGTCTGCGTCGAGCGCGATCAGACAGGGCGCGCCGTCGCCCGCGGGCGAAGCGGTGCATAGGTTGCCGACCAAAGTGGCGCGGTTCTGGATCTGCGGGCCGCCGATCTCGCGCGCCGCCGCGCGCAGCCCGTCGAACTGCGCCGGCATCGGCGTTTCGCCGATATCCGACCAGGTGGCGAGGCAGCCAATCCGCCAGAAATCCCCCTCGCGCGCAATCTCGCGGAGATCCACTACGTGCGCTAGGTCGAGATATTCCTCCTCGCGCGCATCGCCCCAGCTGCGCCGGGCGGCGCGCTCGGGGAAGATGTCGGTTCCGCCGGCGAACACCCGCACGCTACGCTCGGCCCGGATGTCCAGGGCCTCTTGGAGCGTATGCGGCGCATGCCAGATCATTCGCGGATCCCCTCAGCGCCCATGAGTCATCGGCGCGCGCCCGCCGTCAATCGCCGTTCCCCCCAGAGGGCGATCGTAGTAGCCGCGGGCGATGTCACGCGAGATGAGCGCCGGGTCTCGGAGCGCGGGATCGCCATATCCGCCGCCGCCGGGCGTCAGCACCTCGACCCTGTCGCCCCGCCGCAACGGAATGTCCTGGTCCTTCGACAGATGCTCGGGGATCAGCGTTTCGCCGTTGCGGTGGATGCGGACGATGTTCGGCGCTCCGGCCATGCCGCCCTCAACGCCCGGCGGGCCGAAACGGCCATGATCCATGACGAAAGATGCCCGCGCCTCACCACGCAACAGCTCCACCTCGTAGTGGACGCCGAATCCGCCGCGATGGGCGCCGGCGCCGCCCGACCCCTCGCGCAGGGCGAAGCGCCTGAAGAGTACCGGGTAGTACTGCTCCATCACCTCGACTGGCGCGGTCTTGGAGATGCCGATCGTCGAACAGCCGTTGGTCAGTCCATCATGCAGCGCATTGCCGCCGTAACCGCCGCCGGTGATCTGATACATGACGAAGCTCGTCCCGCGTTCAGGGTCAAATCCCCCCAGCGCGAAATTGCCCGAGGTTCCCGCCGGCGCCGCAGTTACGAGTTCCGGGATCGCCTTCACCAAGGCCAGGAACACGGCTTCGGCGATGCGTTGCGACACCTCCGCCGCGCAACCCGAAACCGGGCGCGGATAATGCGCATCGAGAAACGTTCCCGCCGGGCGCCTGACGATCAGCGGTTCGAACGCGCCGGCGTTGATCGGCACGTCGGGGAAAATATGCTTCACGCCGAGATAAACGGCCGAGCAGGTCGTCGCCCAGACGCTGTTCATGGGGCCGCGGCAGGGCGGGCTCGAACCGTCGAAATCAAATGTGAGCGTGTCGTTCGCCTTTGTCACCGCGAGCGCGATCCTGAGCGGTTCATTCACCACGCCGTCCGAGTCGACGAACGCCTCGCTGCGATAGACGCCGTCTGGAATCTGCCGGATCTCGATGCGCATGCGCGCCGCCGACCGCGCCCTGATCTCTCCGATCGCCGACTGGACAGTCTCGAGCCCATACCGCGCGATCAGCTCCAAGAGGCGCGTTTCGCCAACCTTCAGCGCGGCGGCCTGCGCGCGGATGTCGCCCAGCCGCTGCTGCGCGATGCGGATGTTCGACATGATGATTGCGAGAATCTCGTCATCGACGACGCCGCGCTTGAAGAGCTTCACTGGCGGCAGCCGCAGCCCCTCCTGCTCGACCTCAGTCGCCTTCGCAGAAAATCCTCCCGGCACCATGCCGCCGATGTCGGGCCAGTGGCCGGTGTTCTGCAGCCAGCAAAATTGCTCACCCTCGATGAAGATCGGCTTGGCGAAGCGCACATCCATGAGGTGCGTGCCGCCGAGATAGGGATCATTGACGATGTAGATGTCGCCGTCGTGAGGCGGCGCGGCTTTTCCTTCGCCGATCAGCCGGATGAGCTCGGCGGCCGAATGCTGCATTGTGCCGACGAAGACCGGCAGGCCGAATTCGCCCTGCGCGATCAGCGCGCCAGTGGCGGCGTCATAGATGCCGTCCGAGCGGTCGTCGGCTTCGGAGATCACGGGGGAGAAGGCCGAGCGCGAAAAAGCGACGTCCATCTCGTTGCAGACCTGCTGCAGTCCGGCCTGGATGACGGCAAGGGTCAGAGCGTCGAGCTGAGCCATGGCGATCACCCGATCCTGATTCGCAGATTGCCGATGGCGTCGGTGAGGGCGACGCAGTCTGGCTCGATGAAGGTTGTTGCGTCGCTCTGCTCAATGATCGCCGGACCTTCAATGCGCGCATCCATTGGCATGGTTTCGCGGTCGATGATCGGCGCCTCGATCCAGACGCCTCTGGCGAACAGACGCCGCCGCCCGGTGATCGCATTCGCCAAGGTGACGCGCCGGCGCAGACCGCCCATCAGCATGGCGAGATTCAGCTCATTCCGTCGGCCGACGACGCTGGTGTTTGCGTTGACGACGTTCGCTGCAAGCTCCGGCAGCCGCACCTGAAAGCGGCGATGGTAGGCCTCGTCGAAGCGGCGCCGGATCTCGTCGCGCGTGAGCGAGTCGCGGGACAGGGCGACGCGGATGAGATGCGTCTGTCCCTGGAACTGCATGTCGAAGCTGTGCGCGACGGCGATCGACGCAACATCGCCATCGCCTTCGATCGCGGCGCGGCCGGCGCAGGTCTGCGCATCGAAGATCGAGGCGATCTCCTCGCTTTGAAGGCTCATGAGCGGCATGTTCAACGTGCGCACGAAATCCTGCCGCGGGTCGGCGACGACGCAGCCGAGCGCGTTCGTCAGGCCCGGCCTCGCCGGGACGACGACTTCGGCCGCGCCGAGTTCTCGCGCGAGCGCCGTCGCGTGCAGCGGACCGGCGCCGCCGAAGGCGAAAAGCGCGAAGTCGCGTGGATCGTGCCCGCGCGATAGAGAGACGAGGCGGATCGCTCCCGACATGTGAACATTACCGAGCGCGATGATGGCGTCCGCAGCTTCTTCGACGGACATGCGCAGCGGCCTTGCGATGCGCTCCTCGATGGCGAAACGGGCGCGGTCGACGGAAGGGGCGTTTGCTGAATCCGATACGCGCGCCGCATTCAGTCGTCCGAGCACGACGTTGGCGTCGGTGATCGTTGGCTCGCCGCCGCCGCGGCCGTAGCAGACCGGCCCCGGAGAAGAGCCGGCGCTCTGCGGGCCGACCTGAAGCAGGCCGCCGGCGTTGACGCTGGCGATCGATCCGCCGCCGGCGCCAATCGTGCGCACATCGACCATCGGCAGATGCACGGGTAGGCCGTAGTCGATCGAGAGTTCCGACGACGCTTCCGGCGCGCCATCGACGATCAGGGCGACATCAGTCGAGGTGCCGCCCATGTCGTAGGTGATGGCGTTGCGGATATTCGCCTGAGTCATCGTCGCGACGGCGGCGATGACGCCCGAGGCCGGACCTGACATGACGGTTTTCGCCGCTTCGCGTGTGACGAGCGACGCGCGCACGGCGCCGCCGTTGCCGTTCATCACGTGAAGCTCGCGCCTAAAGCCGCCCTCAGCGAGCTTGGTTTCGAGAAACCGGATGTATCGATCGAGCAGCGGTTGCACAGCGGCGTTCACAGACGCGGTCGTTCCTCGCTCATATTCTCGAAATTCCGACAGAAGTTCGTGCCCGAGAGTGATGTAGGCGTTCGGCCAGAGTCTGCGCGCGATCTCGCCGGTGCGCTTCTCATGTGCGGGATTGGCGTAGGAATGGAGAAAATGAATGACCAGCGCTTCGCAGCCCTGAGCGAGAAGGGTTGCGATCCGCCCCTCCACTTCGGTCTCGACAAGCGGCGTAAGGATCTCGCCGCGGGCGCTGACGCGCTCCGTCACTTCGAGGCGGTTCTGTCGCTCGATCAAAGGCTCGAAGGTCCCGAACAGCCCGTAAGGCTTCGGTCGCGTGCGACGGCCAAGCTCGAGCACGTCTCGAAAACCCGTGGTGGTGATGAGGCCGACCTTCGCGATCTTGCGCTCGAGAAGCGCGTTGGTCGTAACCGTTGTGCCATGGATCAGGAGATCGAGCTCGGCCGGATTCGCCTTGACCTCCCCGATCGCCTGCATGACGCCAAGCGCCTGGTTATCCGCGGTCGTCGGGACCTTGGCGACCCTGATGGAGCGCCGATCGCCATCCGATTCGATCATGATGAGATCGGTGAAGGTGCCGCCGACGTCAACGCCAACGATGCGCGTCATCGTCACACCGTCAGATGGCTGAGCGCGTCGGACTGGTTGGCTTCCAGATCCGCCATCGCGCCGAAGAAGCGGATCGCGCCCTTCTCCAGCACGATGGCGCCATCCGCCACCGGAGACGCAAAAGCGAGATTCTGCTCGGAGAGAAGAATCGACATGCCGGTCCGCTTGAGGCGCAACATCGCATCGATCATCTGGTCGACGATCACCGGCGCCAATCCCTCCGAGGGTTCGTCGAGCAGAACGGCGATGGGATTTCCCATCAGCGTGCGCGCAATCGTCAGCATCTGCTGCTCGCCTCCGGACATCGCCGAGGCGCGTCGTTTCCGCATCGTCGCGAGATTCGGGAAGATCCCAAACAGCTCCTCCGCGCTGAACGCGTGCGCGCCCGGCGCGGCGGGACGCCGTCCCACCTCCAGATTTTCTTCGACCGTGAGGTCGGTGAAAATCCGCCTGTCTTCGGGAACGTAGCCTAGTCCGCGCCGAGCAATCTCGTAGGGCCGGCGGCCGACGATGCTTTCGCCGCGAAACCGCACCGCGCCCGACAACACCGGAGTGAGTCCCATGATTGTCTTCAGCGTCGTCGTCTTTCCGGCCCCGTTGCGGCCCATCAGCGCCAGCGTCTGGCCGCGCGCCAATCGAAATGAAACTCCGAACAGCACCTGCGCGAGGCCGTAGGCGGCGCAAAGCCCGTCGACCGACAGGATCGCATCGTCCGTCATGAGGCGTGCGCCCGCGCCGATGGCGCTCTACCGGCCGAGCGCCCAAGATAGATTTCGCGCACCAGCGGATCGGCGCGAATGTCTGATGGCGCTCCGCGGGCGATGATTTCGCCGCGCGCCAACACCAGCACGCGGTCTGCGTGCGAAAACACGCTGTCCATGTCATGCTCGGTGAACAGCACGCCGATCCCTCTCCCGTGAGCGAGGGACTCCACCAGCGCCATGAGTTCGCGCCGCTCGGCGACGGCCATGCCGGCGGTTGGTTCATCCATGAGGAGAAGTTTGGGCTGAGCGGCGAGCGCCAGCGCAATCTCGACACGCTTGATGTCGGCGTAGGCGAGATGGGCGACGAGGCGTGCCGCGTCGTCCTGCATGCCGACCTGTCTCAACAGTGCGTCTGCCTCCTCGCGATGAAAGTCGCGCAAGGCGGTCCATGCGCGCAACGTCTCGCCGCGCCGGGCGACGATCGCCATTTGAATATTCTCGATGACGCTCATTGACAGAAACGCCTGCGCGATCTGGAAGGTGCGCGCCACGCCTCGCTGCAGGATGAGGCGCGGGGGCAGGCCGGCGACATTCTCTCCCGCAAGAAAAATTTGGCCAGAGTCAGGCGCGAGCTGCCCGCCGACCATGTTGAACACCGTCGACTTGCCGGCGCCGTTCGGCCCGATCAGCGCGACCATCTCGCCGGGCGCGACGTCGAAGCTGACGTTCTTCGCAGCGGTCACGCCGCCGAACGATTTTGCAATTCCTTTCACCGCGAGGATGGTCATCGCGCGGCGCTCGCAGCCAAACGCGAGCGAAGCAGGGAAAGTCCGCCGAGCAAACCATGCGGAAAGATCAGCACGACCGTGATGATCAAGGCGCCGAGCCAGGCGCGCCACATGTCGGTCAGCGGCATGACGAAATCTTTCGCCGCATGCAGGGAGATGGCGCCGATGATCGGACCGAAAATCGTCTGCAGCCCGCCGATCAGCACCATGATCAGGAAATCGACCGACATCGGAATCGAGATCAGCGTCGGATCGATCGATCCTTTCGAGAAGGCGTAGAGCCCGCCGGCGAGTCCGGTCGCTGCGCCCGCA
This sequence comes from Beijerinckiaceae bacterium, assembly GCA_040509705.1. GTDB lineage: Bacteria > Pseudomonadota > Alphaproteobacteria > Rhizobiales > Beijerinckiaceae > Terrirubrum. The sequence continues at coordinate 2,639 of JBEVKO010000186.1, read as the reverse complement.
GTCGTGAATGCGACCAGCCGCTGCCGCTGCACGTCGATTCCCGCCGCTTCGGCGCGCAGGACCGAGTCGCGCGCCGCGCGGAGCGCATAGCCGAATGGCGCGTAGATCGCGCGGCGAAGCGTGTAGATTGATGCAGCGGCGAGCGCGAACGTCAGGAGATAGTAGACGGGCCGCGACGACGCCCAGCTCGAGGGCCACACGCCGACGACGCCGTTGTCCCCGCCCGTCACGTCCACCCATTGGAAGCACAGAGCATAGACAAGCTGCGCGACGGCGAGCGTCAGCATTGCGAGATAGATGCCGGAGAGCCTCACGATGAAATAACCGAAGAAGGCGGCGGCAGCCCCGGCGGCGATCGGCGCCGAGACGAGAGCGGGGATCATCGAGAGGCCTTGCTTCACAGTCAGCAAGCCGGCGGCATAGGCGCCGATTCCGAACCAAGCGGCATGTCCGAACGACACCATGCCGCCGACGCCGATGAGAAGATTGAGAGCGAAGGCCGCGAGCGCAAAGCAGAGCGCCTCGATCCCGACCTTCAGCGCGTAGACGTCGCCCCAGAGCGGCAGCGTCGCCGCGATCGCAACGAGAAGGATAACCAGAAGCAGGCCTGTCCGGTCGAGCGGCCTCAAGTCGAACACGCCTTCGATGGTCGTCTTTGCGCCGAGATTGGCGTCCGGACGGCCGAGAAATCCGTAGGGACGGACGACCAGCACGACGGCCATCAGAGCAAACACCAAAACAAGCGTGATCTTCGGAAAGACCAGCACGCCGAACGCTTGCAGAAGTCCGATGAGCAGCGCCGCAAGGAAAGCGCCGGGGATCGAACCCATGCCGCCGACCACTGTCACAACGAAGGTTTCAGAAATGATGGCGATGTCCATTGCCGGCGTCGCCGGCGCACGCGGGATCTGAAGCGCGCCGCCGAGCCCCGCGAGGAACGAGCCGAGAAAGAGCGTCGCCGTGAAGAGTTTCGCCTGATCGACGCCAAGCGCCCCGACCATCTCCCGATCCTGCGTTGCGGCGCGGATCAGGACGCCGAAGCGCGTCCGCTGCATCAGCAGCCATAGCGATCCGAGCACGATGGGGCCAATCGCGATCAGCAGAAGATCATAGGTCGACATGCGTTGGCCCAGGATCTCGACGCTGCGCGGCAGATCGGGAACGCGGGGGCCGAGCATGTCGAGCGGCCCCCATATTTTGATAACAAGATCTTGCACGACGAGCACGACGCCGAATGTCGCAAGGAGCTGAAAGATTTCCGGCGCGCGATAAATGCGCCGCAGCAGGATCATCTCGATGGCGACTCCGATCAGTCCGATGATAAGCGCAGCCATCAGCACGCCGAGCGCGAACATCGGAAAGGATCGGTCGAGTTCAAAGAGGCGCGGAATGATGGTCACCGCCAGATACGCGCCGAGCATGTAGAATGAACCATGCGCAAAGTTGACGATGCGCGTCACGCCGAACACAAGCGTCAATCCGCTCGCCGTGATAAACAGCGAGGAGGCGCTGGCGAGTCCGGTCAAAAGCTGGATGACGACGAAACTTGCATCCATGGCGTGCGCCGGACGCCGGGCTTCAGCTTCAGCTTTTCCGCGCGCCCTTCACTTCGTCCTCGGGGAACATGTACTTGGCGCCGTCCTCGTAGGTCCAGTTCTTCATCGCGCCGGCCTTGCCGGAGAGGGTCGTCTCGCCGACCCATGCGCCCAAGGTCGACTGCTGGTCGAGGCCGCGCATGGTCACCGGGCCAGCGACCGTCGCAAATTTCGCGTCGCGGAACGCCGCGATCAGCTTTTCGGTGTCGGTCGAGCCGGCCATTTCGAGAAGGTCGCGCACCATGTTGACGACCACGTAACCCAGCAACGAGCCGAGTCGCGGCGTGTCGTTGTACTTCGCGCGATAGGCGGCGACGAACTTGGCGTGCGCCTCGTCCTTGATCTGCTCCCATGGATAGCCGGTCGTGATCCAACCTTCCGGCGTCTCGTCGCCGAGCGGTATCATATATTCCGGCTCGCCGGTGAGGAGGCTCGCAACCTGGCGCTTCTCGAACAGGCCGCGCGTGTTTCCCTCGCGCACGAACGCTGTGAGATCGGCCCCGAACAGCACATTGAAAATGCCGTCCGGCCGCGCCTGCGCCAGTGCCCCGACGAGCGGGCCAGCCTCGACCTTGCCAAGCGCGGGGAACTGCTCGACGACGACCTCGAAGCCCGGAACGGCGGCCGCCATCAGCTGTTTGAAGTTGGCCGCGGCCGACTGCCCGTATTCGTAGTTCGGCGCGACGATCGCCCAGCGCTTCACGCCTTTGGCCTTCACGGCGTCGACGAGCATCTTCGTTTGCATGAAGGTGTTCGGCCGGATGCGGAACGTATAGCGATTGCCCTGCGCCATGGTGATCGCATCGGTCAGCGGCTCCGTCGCAACGAACAGCGTCTTGCGCTGGTTGGCGAAGTCCGCGACGGCGAGCCCGACATTGGAAAGGAACGTCCCCATCAGGAACGACGCGTTCTCGCGCGTCAGAAGCTCCTCGGCGGCGCGCACCGCGTCGCCCGGCGTCGATCCGTCGTCCCGGAAAATGATCTCGATTTTGCGTCCGCCCAGCGCCTTGACGCCTCCCGACGCGTTGATTTCCTCTTGGGCGA
>JBEVKO010000185.1:0-4548 GCA_040509705.1 Beijerinckiaceae bacterium | reverse complement strand
TGATCTTCGGCGCGGCCGGGCGGGGACTCGGTCGGCTGATCCGACCCTTCGGGGCCCTCGCCCTCGAAACCGCGACCGCGGCGCCGCCGGCGCGAGCGGAAGGGGAAGCGACCTTCACCCTCCGCGCCTTCGGGAGCCGGGCCCGGGGGCATGGCTTCGGGCTCGCCATTCACGGGGCGTGCGCCGCCGCCGGTGATGAAGGACGGTAGCGAGGCTTCGCCAGCGACCTCGGCCTCGGGCTGCTCCGGCCGACGGGGCCGAAAGTCCTGACGAGGTCCGCGTGGAAAACGGCGGTCCCCGCGATCCTGACGGTCCCCGCGATCCTGACGATCGCCACGCTCCTGCCTATCGCCGAACTGCTGACGATCGCCATAGGGCTGACGCTCGCCGTAGGGCTGCCGGTCGCCGAAATTCTGGCGGTCCGGCCTTTCCTGCCGGTCGCCGAACTGGCGATCGCGAGGAATGAAGGGCTGGCCGCCTTCCGGTTGCGGCTGGTCGGCGCTGTAGAGCTGATCGCTCCTCTGCTGCTGCGCAGCCTGCTGCTGCGCCCGCAGATCGGGATAGGGCTGCTGGAAGCCGCCCATATCCTCATCGTCGGAATCGTCCTCGGGCTCGGGCTCGCCCGGCCGGGCGAAGCCCTGGGCCTGGGCCAGGGCGGCATGGGCGGCCGTGATGATCCGAAAATAGTGCTCGGCGTGCTGAAGATAGGCTTCCGCAAGCACCGGATCGCCGGCGACCTGCGCATCGCGCGCCAACTGAGAATATTTCTCGACGATATGCTGCGGCGTTCCCCGCACTTTCACGTCCGGACCGTTGGACTCGTAGCTTCGCGCCAACGGATTGGATGGCTTGCGATTGTTATTATGCCGCCCGCGCATCCGCTTGTTGTTATGATTAGGCCGCATCGAACCTCTCTGTTCGCGATTGCCCAAGGGTTAGTTCCGCCGGCTTTCCCGGCGACGCCGCCAGCCCGACTTCCGCGCATTTCGCGCGAGACCCACGCGCCCTCATGGGCGGGTGTTCAGAAATCGGTGTGGTCAGAGTTCGTTGTGGGGCGTTTCGCCGCCCGCGCCGTCTGTTCCGTTCAGATTGTTCGGGCGACTGTCCGTCGACGCACCGCGAACCCAGCCTTGCCGCGCGAATCTATCGCGTGCGGACTTTCCTGTTCCATATTTAGAGGTTCACGACCGGTTCGCCAAGCACTTTCCGGCAATTTTCGTCCGCGTCAGCCTAAAAGGTTAGGGACGAATGACCACGACCCGGTCCTTTCCGGATAAATCCTGAAGGATTCCCGGCGTTGGCAGGCCAAAGGCGGCGGCAAGGCGCCGCAGCGGCGCCGCCTGATCATGTCCGATCTCGAGCAGCGCCACGCTTCCGGGGCGGGTCATGCGACTGACATCTGCAAAGATCATGCGATAGGCGTCGAGCCCGTCGTCGCCGCCATCGAGGGCAAGGCGCGGATCGTGCCGGGCGACTTCAGGGGACAAGGTCTCGATGTCGCGCTTCGGAATATAGGGCGGATTGGACAGGACGAGATCGAAGTTTCCGGTCAGGGACGCAGCCCAGTCGCCGACGATGAACTGCGCCCGGCGTTCGAGCCCGAGATGCACAGCGTTGGCGCGCGCGGCGCGCGCCGCCTCATGCGAGAGATCGACGCCGACCCCTGTTGCATGCGGCCTTTCGTGAAGCAGGGAGAGGAGGATGCAACCGGCGCCAGTCCCGAGGTCGAGGATGCGCGGCGCCGCGCCTTTTTCAGCAAACACGCGCAATGCTTCATCCACGAGCGTTTCCGTCTCGGGACGCGGCGACAAGGTCGCCTGCGAAAGCCTGAACGGCAGGCCATAGAATTCCCGGACGCCGAGAATGCGCGACACAGGCTCGCCTGCGATGCGTCGCGCAATCAGCGCTTCCAGGGTCGCGACGTCGGCGTCGGTCACTGTCGCTTCCGGCGCGCGCGCCAGTTCGATCGCCTCGATGCGAAAGGCCTCGAGCGCCAGCAAGCGCGCATCGAGCGCGGCGCCGTCGATATGAGCTTCAACAAGACGCCGGCGCGCCTGGGCCAGAGCTTCGGTGCGGGTCACGCCGCCTGCTCAGCCGCCAGCTTGATCGCCTGATCCTCGGTGACCAGCGCGTCGATGAGTTCATCGAGCGCGGAACCTTCAAGAATCTGCGGCAGCTTGTAGAGCGTCAACTCGATGCGGTGATCGGTGACGCGTCCCTGCGGAAAGTTATAGGTGCGAATGCGTTCCGACCGGTCGCCGCTGCCAACCTGCGCGCGACGGTCTGCGGCGCGGGCGCTGTCGCGCTTGGTGCGTTCCAGATCGAAAAGTCGGGCCCGCAGCAGCGTCATCGCCGTGGCGCGGTTGCGATGCTGCGAGCGCTCCTCCTGCATCATCACCACGATGCCGCTCGGAACGTGCGTGATGCGCACGGCGCTCTCCGTCTTGTTGACGTGCTGGCCGCCGGCGCCGCCTGATCGCAATGTGTCGATGCGCAGATCCGTGTCGTTGATCACGACGTCGACGTCTTCCGCCTGTGGAAGCACCGCGACAGTTGCAGCCGAGGTGTGAATGCGACCGCTCGCCTCCGTATCAGGGACGCGCTGGACGCGATGGACGCCGGATTCGAACTTGAGGCGCGCATAGACTCCGACGCCGTGAATCTCCGCGACGACCTCCTTGTAACCGCCGACCGCGCCTTCGCTTTCCGACAGGATCTCCGCCGTCCAGCCTTTGAGCGCCGCGTAGCGCGCATACATGCGCATGAGATCGCCGGCGAAGAGCGCGGCTTCGTCGCCGCCGGTTCCGCCGCGAATTTCGAGGATCACGCCGCGCGCGTCGGCCGCATCCTTCGGAAGCAGCGCAAGAAGGATGGATCTTGCCAGCGCGTCACGCCGCGCAGCGAGCTCCGGGCGTTCGGATTCGGCAAGACCGCGCAACTCGGCGTCCGTCGTCTGATCCGACATCAGCGCCTCGCAATCTGCAAGCTCGCGTTCGACGCTGCGCAGCGCGCGGATCTGGTTCGCGACGCCTTCGATCTCGGCGACTTCCTTCGAGAGCGATACAACGGTCGGCCCATCGGTCGCATGGGTAAGGCGCGCCACGAGATCGTCGTGGCGGGTGAGAATGGCGTCGAGGCGGGCAGCGGGAAGCGACATGGGCGAATTGATTGTCCAGATAAGAGATGCGGCGGCCGGCGCAAGCGCTAGACGGGCACGCCGGTCTCCCGCGCAAATGATTCCAGTTCCTCGCGCAGGGACTCTTGGCGCGAGCGCTCCTTCATCCACACCGCCAGCCGCGCCTTCAGCGCCTTGGCGTTGAGCGACAGCGTCATGCTCTTCACCGGGCCGATGGAGGCCGGCGACATCGAGAGATGCCGGTAGCCGAGCGCGATCAGCGCCATCGCCTCGAGCGGCTTGCCGCCGATCTCGCCGCACAGGCTGACTGGCTTATTGGCGGCGCGCCCCGCCTCGACGATCTGCGAGAGCACGCGGAGAAAGGCGGGGCTCAGCGAATCAAACCGCTGGGCGACGCGCGGATTTTCGCGGTCGGCGGCGAAAAGATACTGCAACAGATCGTTGGAGCCGACCGACAGGAAGTCGGCCGCCGTCGCGATCTCTTCGAGCTGATGCAGGAGAGAGGGGACTTCGATCATCACGCCGAACTGAAGGCGCGTCGGCGTCTCATGCCCGTGCTTCTTGAGAAAAGCGGCTTCCTGTTCCGCCATGCCGCGCGCGCGCTCGAATTCCGAGAGCGAAGCGACCATCGGGATCATGATCCGCGCCTCGCGTCCGGCGGACGCGCGCAGCATGGCGCGCAATTGCGTTCGCAGGAGCGCCGGCCGATCAAGCCCGATGCGGATGGCGCGCCAGCCTAGCGCCGGATTCTCCTCTTCGCCGTGCCTGAAATAGGGGAGCACCTTGTCGCCGCCGATATCGAGCGTGCGAAAGACGACGGGCCGGGAGCCCGCGGCCTCGATGGCGGTGCGATAAAGCGCCTCCTGCTGCGATCCTGATGGCAGCCGCGGCGAGATCATGAACTGCAGCTCGGTGCGCAGGAGGCCGATGCCGTCGGCGCCCGTATCGTCGAGATGCGGCAGATCGATAGAGAGGCCAGCATTGAGCATGAGTGAGACGACGACGCCGTCCCTGGTGACCGCCGGCACATCGCGCAATTTGCGAAACTGTTCCTGGCGTCGCGCGCGCATCCGGGCGCGTTCGGCATAGGCCGCCTCGACGTCGGGCTGCGGCCGCACTCTCACCTCGCCCGACACGCCGTCGATAATGATCGCGTCGCCCGGCTCTACGATGCCTGCAATGTTCGCGATGCCGCTGACGGCCGGAAGTCCGAGCGCGCGGGCGATGACCGCGACATGGCTCGAGGCTCCGCCCTCTTCGAGCACAAGTCCGCGAAGGCGCGCGCGATCATATTCGAGCAGCGCGGTCGGGCCCATGGCGCGCGCGACGAGGATCGCATTGTCCGGCAGGGACTCTTTTGGCGCGATGAAGCCCTGGCCGACGAGCTGGTGCAGCAGTCGGCTCGCGAGGTC